>JAQGPE010000455.1 GCA_028293225.1 Akkermansiaceae bacterium
CAGCTCTGGCTTTCCAGTGACACGAACTCTTCTAACAAGACTCGCATCGCCTACACCGACAGCGCCACCGGCTTCCGCGAGTGGGGCAAGTACGCGACGCAGAAATCCGCCTCCATCACCCTGGAAGCCGGCAAGTACTACTACATCGAGGCCCTGCACAAGGAAGGCATCGGCGGCGACAATCTCTCCGTCTCCTGGTCCGGCCCGGGCTTCGACCAGGTGATCCTCGGCGCTCCGCACGTGACCCAGCAGTTCTACAACCACGGCGCGCCGGTCCTGGCCAGCCAGACCGTCACGGTCTCGGATCGCGACAGCCAGATCGCCACCCAGGAGGCCAAGGACTGGTCGGATCCGGGCACCAGGATCACCTACAGCATCACCGGCGGAAATGCCGATGGCGCCTTCACCATCGATCCCGCCACCGGCACGATCACCGCCAGCGGCAGCAACCCGTTCCTGCCGCTCGGCTCGCGGGTCCTGACCATCACCGCCAGCGACAACGGCCTGCCCACCGCTCTTTCCAGCACCGCCACGGTCACGGTGAACGTGCTCAAGGCCGGCCTGAAGCGCGAGATCTGGCGCGGCCTCCCCGGCGGCCAGGCCCTGACCGATCTGACCAACTGGTTGTTCTATCCGCAGGCGCCCGATGAAACCGGCTACGCGCTGAATTTCAAAACGCCAACCAACTCCGCCGACAACTACGGCCAGCGCGTCAGCGGCTACGTGATCCCGCCCGACACCGGCAACTACACCTTCTGGATCGCCTCCGACGACGGCGGCGAGCTGTGGCTTTCCAGTGACACGAATCCCGCCAACAAAAAGCGCATCGGCTACGTGGTCAACTCGGTGAACGAAGAGGAATGGACCGCCCAGGGCAACCAGCAGTCGGCGGTGATCCCGCTCGTCGCCGGCCAGCGCTACTACATCGAGGCGCTGCAGAAAGAAGGCAACGGCGGCGACCATCTCGCGGTCGCCTGGCAGGGGCCGGCCTTTGCCCGCACGGTGATCTCCGCGAACAACCTGGAGTATCCCGATTTCCTACGGCCCGTCCTGCGCCGCGAAGTCTGGACCGCCACCAGCCCGGTGGCCTGGACCGACAGCCTCACCCCTGGCGTGATGGACTGGTCGACCGCTCTGCTCACGGAAGCCTTCGAAGGCACCGGCGCGCTCTCGGGAAATGCCAGCGAAACCGGCGGCCGCACTTGGGCCGCCTCGACCGGCTGGACCCGCAGCAATGGCGTGGCCACCAAGACCGGCACCGGCGACGCGCTCGCGCTGCTGCCCTTCACCCCGCAGGCCGGGAAGGTCTACACGCTGAGCCTGGAGCTTGACCCGACCAACTCGCCGGGCTCGCAGGACTGGTTATCGCTCGGCTTCCTCAGCCAGCCCGCCTCGAACACCGCGCTCTACACCCAGACCTCGGTCTTCCCCACCTACGGCCTGCCGTGGGTGCTGCTGCGGGCCAATGGCAACGAAAACGGCAACACCGTGCGCGCCTTCTCCTCCGGCGCGGTCAATCCGGTGGACGCCAGCCCCGCCATCAGCGCGGTGGGGAGCTATGACCGCCTCGCGGTGGTCCTGGATACCCGCGCCGCGAACTGGGTCTCGCGCTACTACTTCAATGGCGCACTGGTCGGCAGCCACACTCACCCCGGCTCGCTGGCCATTCAGTCGGTGGGCTTCAGCGCCTTCAACACCGCCAGGGGCAATGTGCGCAATTTCCGCCTCGCCAGCAATGACGCCCCCGCCACCGGCAGCGGCGGCCCGGAGGGCACCCTGATGTCCTTTAAGGGCGCGACCAGCGCGGGCGATGGTTTCTCGGAGCGGATTACGGGATTCGTCGTACCACCCGTGACCGGCAACTACACCTTCTGGCTGGCTTCGGACGATGATGGCGAGCTGCGCCTCTCCAGCGACGACAGCCCCGCCAATCTGGCCAAAATCGCCAGCGTCACCGGTTTCGTCGATCCTGACTCGTGGGATGTCTCGCCCAGCCAGCGCTCCGCCGCCCTCCGCCTGGTCGCCGGCCAGCGCTACTACGTCGAGGTTCGCCACCGCGACGGCAGCTTCGGCGATCACGTCTCGGTCGCCTGGGAAGGCCCGGGCATCACCCGCCAGATCGTCGGCAATGCCTACCTCGAGCACCCGGCCGCTCCCGCCGACCGCACCCTGCTGAAGCGCGAAATCTGGACCGGCGCGGGCGGCAATGACGTCACCAGCCTGACCAATCTGGCCACCTATCCGGCCGCCCCTTCCACCACCGGGACGCTCGCCCCCGGCATTGGCTTCCGCACCGGCACCGATGTCACCGACAACTTCGGCGACCGCGTCTCCGGCTTCCTGGTCGCCCCCGACACCGGCCGCTACACCTTCTGGATCGCCTCGGACGACTCCAGCGAACTGTGGCTTTCGACCAACGACAATCCCGCCAATCGCATCAGGCTGGCCAGCGTCGGCGGCTCGGTGGCCGAGCAGAACTGGGACGCCCAGGCTGGCCAGAAATCCGTGCCCGTCGCCCTGGAAGCGGGCAAGCGCTACTACGTCGAAACCCTGCGCAAGGAGGGCATCGGCGGCGATCACCTGGCCGTCGCCTGGCAGGGTCCGTCCTTCGCCCGCCAGCTGATTTCGAACGCTTGCCTGGAGCACCTGCTCTCCGCTCCCGGCACGCCCTCGATCAAGCGCGAGGTCTGGACCAGCATCCCTGGCTCGAACGTGACCGACCTGACCTCGGCGGGCGCCTTCATCACCGGCAGCCCGGCCGCCCGCGGCGTGCTGACCGCCCTGGAAGCGCCTTCCGGCTACGGCGACAACTACGGCCAGCGCCTGACCGCCCGCCTGGTCGCGCCGGAGACCGGCAACTTCAAGTTCTGGATCGCCTCCGGCGACGCCAGCGAGCTGTGGCTGTCCACCGATGCCGATCCCGCCAACCGCGTCCGCATCGCCTTCACCACCGCCGTGACCGGGCCCCGCAACTGGAGCGCTTTCCCGACCCAGCAGTCGACCAGCCTGGCTCTGGTCGCGGGCCGGAAATACCACCTCGAAATCCTGCACAAGGAAAGCGTGGGCGAGGACTACGTCGCCGTCGCCTGGCAGGGCCCGTCCTTCGATCGAAAGATCCTCGACGGCCGCTTCCTGGAGTATCCGGGAAATACCACGCCTCCCGTAGCTCTGAAGCGCGAGGTCTGGACCGGCATCGGCGGCAACAACGTCACCGACCTGACCAGCACCGCCCGCTACCCGAACGCGCCGAACCTGGTCTTCACGTTGAACGAATTCAACGCGCCGGTGAACTGGGGCGACAACTACGGCCAGCGCATCAGCGGCTATGTGATCGCGCCGCGGGCCGGCGACTACCAGTTCTGGATCGCCTCCGACGACGGCAGCGAGCTGTGGCTTTCGACCAATGGCGTCCCCGCGAACAAGGCCCGCATCGCCTACGCCACCGCCGAGACCGGCGAGCAGAACTGGACCTCGAACGCCACCCAGGCCTCGGCGGTCATCACCCTCGCCGCCGGCCAGCGCTGCTACATCGAGGCCCTGCATAAGGATGGCATCGGCGGCGACTACGCCGCCGTGGCCTGGCAGGGCCCCGGCTTCAGCCGCCAGATCATCAGCGCCCAGTTCCTGGAGTATCCCGGCCTGCCCGCCGGGGAAACGGAGTCCGGCAGCCTGGTCTCGCCCGGCGTCCAGGACCCCGGCTACACCTTCTGGCTCGACTCCGTGGGCCTGCAGGCCGGCAACCGCCTGACCAGCGCCGACCCCGATGGCGACGGCCTGGTCAACAGCCTGGAGTTCGTCCTCGGCGGCCTGCCGATCGGCGTCGGCGCCAACTCGCTGGCGGTCGTCCCGCAACTCACGCTCGACGACGACTCGGTGATCTTCACCTACCGCCGCGCCGACGTCGCCTTCACCGCCGGTTCCTTTGTCGAATCCAGCACCGACCTCGTCACCTGGACCCCGGTCATCGATGGCATCAACGGTGCCGGGATCAGCGTCGTCGACGATGGCGTCGCCACCGGCATCGACCAGGTCACCGTCAAGGTCCCGCGCACCGAAGGCATCCCGGTCTTCCTGCGCCTGAACTCGAACATGCCGTAAAGACCGGAGGGGGGACACTCCTGTCCCCCTGCTCAGCTCGCACGCTTGCCCGTCACGGAAAGCTCGCTTTGCTCAAAAAGCCGGCCCTTTCGAACAAGCAACCTGATGCGCGAAAAAACCGAAGAGGCAACGGAGGGGGGACACTCCTGTCCCCCTGCTCAGCTCGCACGCCTGCCCATCACGGAAAGCCCGCTTCGTTCGAAAGGCCAGCGTCATCGCATCCAGCTTCCCTGGTTCTACCAAGCTCACCGTAGATAGCAGGGGGACAAGAGTGTCCCCCCTCCGTTGCCGCTCGGCATGCAGCAGCATCGCCAGCCACAGTGAGCACAGTGGGGATCACGGCCCGGACAGCCGTCACCCGCCAGCCTGGTGACCGCTGAAAAAGTCGACCAGACTGTAAGGCGCTTCATCGCCGAAGAGCACCTTCAAGAGTGCTTCCGCCTCCACAGCAGCCGACGCGCTGCGGGGAAAAAGCTCCGTTTCATAGTCACTCAGCGCGGCCTCAAGGTCACCGGGCCGGGCGGCGATGGCCTTCCCGAGTTCCGCGCCGTCGTACATGGCGAGGTTGGCGCCTTCGCCGGAAGGAGCCATCAGGTGCGCGGCATCGCCAAGCAGGGTCACCCCGGGGACGCGCTTCCACCGGTGCCCGGCCGGGAGCGCCCTGAGCACGCGCGGCACAGGGGCGGTCTCGCCATCGGTGATGAGCGCGGTCAATTCCGGAGCCCAGCCGTCGAATTCCGCGGCGACGCGCGCCAGGGCGGCGCCGGGGTCGGAGAAGTCGATGCCGCCGATCCAGTCCTCCGGCTTGTTCAGCGCCACATAGGTGTGCAGCACTCCGTGGGGCTCGCGGTGCGCGAGGATGCCCTTTCCCGGCGCCAGCGCAAACAGCGCGCCCCCGCCCACCGCTGCCGCGCTCGCCCGATGCCGGACATCCGCGTCATGCAGGTAGGTCTCGATGAATGAGGTGCCGAGATAGACCGGCTTGTCCTGGGAGAGCAGCGGGCGGACCTTCGACCAGGCGCCGTCGGCACCTACCAGAAGCTCCGTAGTGACCGTTGCCCCGTTGGCAAAGGCCACCTCGTGCCGCCCGCCGCCGAGCGCCGTCACCGCGGTGACCCTGTGCCCCCAGCGGACCGTGCCGGCGGGAAGCGAGTCGAGCAGGATCCGGCGCAGCTCTCCCCGCGGCACCTCGGGCCGGCCGCCTGTGCCGTCGTCCGGCTGGTCATTCAGGACCTTGCCTTCCTGGTCGATGACCCGCGATGCCTGCCCCCCGGGGTGGATGATTTCGAGGAACTCCTCAAAGAGGCCCGCGGCCTTCAGCGCGAGCTGTCCGTTTTCCTCGTGGATGTCGAGCATGCCGCCCTGCACGCGCGCGTCCGCGGAGGCCTCCGCTTCGTAGACCGTCGCGGCAATGCCGTGCACATGGAGGACGCGCGCGAGCGTCAGGCCGCCAGGCCCGGCGCCGATGATGGTGATCGGTGTCTTCATATCGATTTCGTCTTGAACCAGTGCGCGGCCGCCTCCTGGAGTTCGCTGCCATCCGGCTCCCGGTCGGCGGCCCAGGCGATCGTCCCGTCGGGGCGGATCAGCACGGCGCTCAGGCCCATGGCTTCCTTCACCCGGCCGGTGAGATACCGGATCCGCCCGCCATAGCCGGCCGCCCAGGTCTGGAGGGAGGCGTCGCCTTCGAAATCCAGCAGGATCCCCAGGCCATCGTGCATCAGCCCGCCCATTCTGGCCCCGTCTTCGAACTCGAAGTTGGGCACGCTGCGGCCCGCCAGCGGATGGCCGCTGCTACGGAGATCGTAGTGGGTGAAAATGCCCCACACCCGCCCGGCAAAATAGGTGGCGCCATCGCGGGTATCCATCAGGTCGCGGATGATGGCGTTCAGCGCGCGGGCCTCCGGATCGGGTTTCATGATCGCCACCTGGGCCCGTGACCAATCCAGGACCTGCGCGCCCACCGGGTGCCGCTCGCTGAAGTAGCTGTCCAGCAGGCCTTCCGGCGCTTCGCCCCGCACGGTGGCGGCCAGCTTCCAGCCGAGGTTCATGGCATCGCCCAGACCCAGGTTCAGTCCCTGGCCTCCCAGGGGCGCGTGAATGTGCGCGGCATCGCCGGCCAGAAGCACCCGCCCATTCCGGTAGCTCGTGGCCTGCCGGGCCCGGTCGGTCCAGGTGGTCACCGCATGCAGGGCGCGGATCGTGACGCCGGTGTTCGAGACCCGCCGCAGCACCTCCTGGACGTGTTCGAGCGTGGCGGGCTCCGCGCGATGAGCGGCCCCGCCATCGAACTCCAGCATCACCAGGTAACCGGCCTGCGATTGGAAATACAGGCCGGTCGATGTCAGCTGGCGGCCCGGCCCGAGCTGCTCCGGATCGGCCAGGTCAAGCTGCGCCGAGTAGCCGGTGAATTCCGGCTCGGTGCCGGCGAATTCGAAACCGCCCGCCTTGCGAACCACGCTGCGGCTGCCATCGCACCCCACCAGCCACTTGCCCTGAAAAGCCAGCTCACCGCACCGGACCGTCACGCCGTCCCCGGTCGGATCAATGTCAGTCACCGCGAGCCCGCGCCGGATTTCCACGCCCAGGGCCTCCGCACGGCGGACCAGCACCGACTCCAACTCCGCCATTTCAGACATCCGGTGGGTGTCGGTCGCGCCCGGCAGGCGCTGCCCCCATTGCGAGGGATCGATATGGCTGAAATGGAAAGGAATGCCCGCAAAGTGCCCAGCCTGGCGCCGGGGTGGCGGCTCTTGCGCGGAAGGGGCGGCCTGCGCGCGTTCGGGCCCCTCGAGTTCCTCCAACAATCCGCGGCGATCCAGCGCTTCAAGGGTCGGCGCCGACAGCCCGCGCATCCCAAAGGGCAGCTGCTTGAAGGGCGAGTGCGGATTTTCCGCCTTTTCCAGGATCAGCACGGAGCATTTCGCCAGGGCCAGCTCACAGGCCAGGAACAGACCGACCGGTCCGGCCCCGGAAATGATCACCTCGTGGCTCGGCGGACTTCCGGCGGCTTTCCCGTCGCGGATCGTGAATGGGGGATTCATGCTGATTCCTGTTCCTCGTGAAGGCCGCTCCCGCAAAGTCGGGCAAACCGGTCTGGAATGTCATTCCATTCTGGAACAGCATTCCAAACGTGTCAAGGTGGGCTATGGGCAAAAAAGAGGGCACCAGCCAGCGGCGTGAAGAATCTCTCTCACGGGAGCGCATCATCGAGGCGTCGATCGAGCTCCTCGACAGCCTCGGAGAAGCCGGCCTGACCTTCCGCGCCCTGTCGGAACGGCTCGCCACCGGCCCGGGTGCGATTTACTGGCACATCGCCAGCAAGCGCGATCTGCTGATCGCCGCCTGCGACGCTGTGGTCGCCCGCACGGTGGACGGGTCGCTGCGCGAGGCCGGCGCGGCGCCGGAGGCCACCCTTCGCGCCCTGGCGCTGGGCATGTTCGACACGATGGCCGCGCGTCCCTGGGTGGGCTCGGCGCTGATCCAGGCCCCGGGGCAGTTGCCGATGGTGCGCATTTTCGAAGGCATCGGCCAGCAGGTTTGCGCTCTCGGCGTGCCGCCCGAAGATCAATGGGCCACGGCCTCCGCGCTGCTCCATTACGTCCTCGGCGTCGGTGGCCAGCACGCGGCCAATACCCAGCTCGCCCGCACGCACGGCCTCGACCGGTCCGGCCTCCTGGAGGGCGTATCATCGGTCTGGTCCCGGCTCGAGCCGGCGGACTACCCGTTCGCCCGCAGCGTGGCCGCACAGTTGCCTCTTCACGACGACCGGGTCGATTTCCTCACCGGCATCGACCTGATCCTCGGCGGCATCCGGGCTTCACGGCCCGGGGGCCCGGGCTTGGAATAGCTACACCAGATCCTTGAGCGGCCCGGAGGAGTCCCCCAGCTCATGCGTCCCCGCTCCGGCATGCTGCAGCATCGCCAGCCACAGTGAGCACAGCTGGGTGCCCTCCTCATAGACCTGGTGCCGCCCGGTTTTCAAGCCGCCGCCCTGTCCGGCCACCACGATCGGCACGTTCTTCGGGTCATGCGAATTCCCGTCGCGGATCGGCGAGCCGAAGGCCACCATCGAGTTCTCCAGCAGCGTGCCGTTGTCCTCTTTGATGTCCTTCATCCGGTCGAGCATGTAGGCATACTGCTCGACGTGCCAGCGGTTGATCCGCTCGTACTGGTCCAGCTTGTCGGCGGCGTTGCTGTGATGGGAAATCTCGTGGTGCCCGCCATTTACTCCTTCCAGGAAAGAGAAATTCCGGCCGGTCACGTCGTTGCCGAACATGAAGGTCGAGACCCGCGTGGTGTCCGACCAGAAGGCCAGCACCATCAGGTCGATCATGATCCGGCAGTGCTCGGCGTGGTCGAAGCGCGGCAGCGCGTTCAGCTCCTCCTCGCGCGTCGCCTTGCCCATCGCCGCCGAGATCCGCTTGTCCAGTGCGTCCATGCTTTCCCTCAGCAGCGGCGATAAATTCTGCCCCGACCCCAGCACCGTGGCCTCGGTCTCGATCCGTCGCTCGACCTCGCGGACCGACTCCAGGTACTGCTCCAGCTTGTGCTGGTCGGCCTGCCCCAGCTTCGACTGCAGCCGCTTGGCGTCCGCGCTCACCAGGTCCAGCACCGACTTGTCATCCGCGGCCTGCTTCGCGCCATTGCCGGAAGGCGTGCGGAACAGCCGGTCAAAGGCCACCCGCGGATTGATCTCGCACGGCAGCGGCACCGTCGGCGTCTTCCACGAAATGTGCGAGGCATACAGCCGGGTGTAGTTGACGTTGGTATCGATCCCCGTCGCCACCGGCTCGGTGCCCAGCTCCAGCGACGGCAGCCGCGACCTGGCCCCGATCGTCGCCGCCGCCAGCTGGTCCATCGAGGTCCCGCCCGCCGCGATGTCCGACCCCGTGGTCTTGGTGATCGTCGTCCCGGTCAGCCACCCGCCGGTCTTCACATAGTGCCCATCCCCCGTGAAGGAGGCCTTGTTCTGCAGACCTGTTAGAACCAGCAGATCCTCCCGATGCTTCTCCAGAGCGGAAAGGATCGGCGACAGCGTGAAGTCACGGCCTTTCCCGTCCGGCGTCCAGCGGTCGGCGCGCACCCCGTTCGGCATGTAGAGCAGCGCGATCCGCACCGGCAGCGCCGCCGCGGAGCTGGCCGCCATCAGCGGTCGCATCGCGTCCAGGAACGGCAGCGCGAGCGTGGCGCCGGCCCCGCGCAGGAAGCTGCGCCGCGGCATGAGCCATTTCTGGGATTGGATATTGGCCATGGGAAAAAAGGATTCGTTACGGGTTGGCGGAGCGGTTCAGGAAAGGATCGGACCCGACGATCGCGAAAATCAGCGACTGCATCTTCAGGTCATTGGCACGCAGCTTCGCCACCAGGTCGGTGACCACCGCCTCGTCATAGTACTCCAGCGGCCGGCCCAGCGAATAGGCCAGCAGTTTGCGGGCGAGG
>JAQGPE010000465.1 GCA_028293225.1 Akkermansiaceae bacterium
GGGTCTCGCCCTCCGACTCATCCAGGCGGTTCTGCATGCGCAGCACGTGGGCGAGCAGGTTCGAGGCGGTCTCGTCGTCCGAGTCCAGCGCCAGCGCCTGGCGGGCCGACTCCTCGGCGCGCTTCCACTCCTGCAGGCCGCACAGCGCGAGAGTCTTCGCATTCCAGGAATAGGAGTCTTCCGGATCGATTGCCACGGCCGCCTCCGCCAGCGGCAGGGCCTCTTTTTCGCGGTGCAGGAAGGACAGGATCTGCGACTGCAGGGCGATGGGAAAGGGGTTGCCCGGCATCAGCCCGGTGGCCCGCTGCGCATCTTCCAGCGCCAGCTTTTTCGCCCCCGGGATCTCCATACGGTTCAGCGCCAGCTCGACGAAAGCCGCCGGGTCCTCCGGGAAATGGGCCAGGTGAGAAAGCAGCAGCGCCACCGCTTCTTCATGGCGATGGTGGTGGCGCAACATCTGCGCACGGGAAAAGGCTTCACTCATGGATCGATCAGGCGCGGGGTCACGGATTCATCGCGTCGGAAGCCGTTTACAGTGGAGAAGATCTCACGTCAGAAGCAGCGCTGGCCAGTCCTTTTGACCGTCCTCTCCGGCCTATCTCCTGAGCAAGAAGGAACGCAGCCGTATCTTGCCCAGAGGATTCCGGAAAAAGAGGATCCCTACCATGGCGATGTAACCCGCCAAGAGCCACATCGAGGCGGAATCGCCATCGAAGCCCCGCACCGGATCCTTGGCGAGGGCGCAGACGATGAAGAGTGTCAGAGCCCCGAAAATCCCCGCCAGAAGTCTTGAAGTAACCCTCGCACGTTTTGACGGATGGGTGAGGAAACCGGTGCCAAAAGCACACGCGATCCACAGGCCGCCGCCAAGGGTCGCTATCACGATGGAGCCGGTGAATGCTGCAATCGCGATCAGTATCCATCCGCCGACAACGATGCCAGCGATCACGAGCGCTTCCTTTTTCTCCGCCGGGTCCAACAGGACCGACACGTTCTCGCTTCTTAAAAGAACCAGATCTCCCAACGGGGCCTTCAGCCACACTCCGAAGAAACCCAGATACACCAGAAGCGAAAGCCCCACCGCCACCACAGCCGGAGCCTCCGCCAGCGCACCGCACAGTGGAATACCGAACAACAGCAGGACCATCCCCACCGCCGGACGCCGTACTCCCACCTCTGCCCACAGCGTCGTCCAGGCCAGGAAGCAGCGGAAGATTCCCGAGCGTGATCGGGAAGCTTCCTTCAGAAGGGCCCGGCCATTCTGGGTCGCCGGGTTCAGCCGCAGGGCCTCCAAAAAGAACGACTCCGCCCCGGCGAAATCTTTCTTCCGTAGCGCCGCCTGACCGAGATTAAAGAAGGGAAAGGCGCTTTCCGGGTCACGTTGCAGCCGGCGGCGCGACTCCTGTTCGGAGGCATGGATCAGGTTGCGGCGGCGCAGCGCAAGCGACAGCAGGTTCGACGCTGTGGCATCGTCCGGTTCCATTGACAGAGCGGTGCGTGCCGAGGCCTCGGCAAGAGACCACAGTCCCATGTCGCACTGGATAATGCTACGAGTGTTCCAGTAGTAAGCCTGGTTCGGCTCTATCGCCAGCGCTGCCTCCGCGAACTGCTCCGCCTCGCCAGGACGGTTCAGCGAAGACAGGATGCGTGCCTGCAGCGACAGAGGGAAGGGCCGGTCAGGGGCCAGCCAGCTGGCGGTGCGGGCATCCTCCAACGCTTGCTTCTCCGCGCCGGGGATGGCCGTGCGGTTCAGCGCCAGCTCCACGAAAGCATCCGGATCTTCCGGATACCGGGCCAGGTGCGAGTGCAGCAGCGCCACCGCCTCCTCATACCGGTGGTGGTCCCGGAGGAACTGCGCCCGGACGAACTCGGGGCTCATTTTTTCAGACCCATGTAGACCAGCACGTCGTCGTAGAAGCCGCTCTGGTTGGCGTAGAGGGCGTGGTTCTTGGCGCTCTCGAACCACTTGCGGGTGGAGGGCTTCACCTCCTTCGCGGCGGCGGCCAGCATCTTGCCGGAGATCGGGACCACGTTGCCTTTCTTCATCGCTTCGGTCAGGGCGGCGTCCATGGCGCGATCGAAGACGGCCTTCAGGTCGGCGCCGGAAAAGCCCTCGGTGCGCTTGGCCAGGTCCTTCGGGTCGAAGTCGACCAGCGGCTTGCCTTTCGCGTGGATCTTGACGATTTCCTCGCGCGCGGCGGTGTCCGGCGGCGGCACGAAGATGATGCGGTCAAAGCGGCCGGGACGCAAGAAGGCGCCATCGAGATGCCACGGCGCATTGGTCGCGCCCAGGATCATCAGGCCGTCGTTGTTCGCCTGCGCGCCGTCGAGTTCGGCCAGGAACTGGTTGATCAGGTTCCGCCCGGCCGACTGGCGCATGTCGCGGCGGTCGGCGGCCAGGGCGTCGGTCTCGTCGAAGAACAGCACCGCGGGGTTGGCCTTGCGGGCGAGTTCGAAGATCTTGTGCAGCTTCTGCTCGGACTGGCCGATGTACATGTCGAGCACCTGGTGCAGGCCGACGGAGAAGAACGACGCGTTGATTTCCCCGGCCGTGGCGCGGGCCATCAGGGTCTTGCCGCAGCCGGGCGGGCCGTAGAGCAGCACCCCGCCGCCGGCCTTCTTGCCATACGCGGCGAAGAGGCCCGGGTTCTTCAGCGGGTGGATGATCTTCATCCGGATGTCCTCCTTCACCTGGTCCATCCCGCCGATGCCGTCGAAGCGGATGTCGGCCTTGATGCGGAATTCCAGGTCCAACTCGCGGGCAGCCACGGCGTCCATGCCTTCGAAAGGCGAGCCATCGTCGTCAGCGTCCGCTTCCTCCTCGCGGATGGTGCCGGCGGAGGTCATCGCGGCGCGGCGGTTGCCACCGGCCTTCAGAATTTCCTGCAGCAACTCGTCGTCGGCCTGGGAAAGGTCGAGATCCACCGCGGTCTGGTAAAAGGAGCGCGCTGAGGCCGGATCGTTTTCCTCCAGGGCGATGCGGGCGCGCAGCAGCCAGGCGGAGGCGAGCTTCGGCTGGCGGAGACACAGGGCCTCCAGTCGCACCGCGGCCTGCGAGCTTTCTCCGGCCAGATCCAGCACGCGGGCGATGGCGACATGCGCCTCGCCGTGATCCGGCTGCAGGGTCACCACGCGGTCGAAGCACGCGCGGGCCTCCGCCAGCTCGAAGCGGTCCTCATGCAGCTTCCCCACCATCAACAACAGGGGGACGTTGTCGGGTGACGCCGCGAGCGCCGCCTTCAGTGCTTCAAGATCCATGCGGCGAGAAAAGCGCACCGGGGAGATGAATCAAGCCCAACAGCCGGAGCGGGCGCCAAACCGACTTAAATCAATCTTCGGGAAGGTCCGATTTTACGAGAACAGACCCGCGTCTGCACTTCTCGCCAATAGGCCGGCCAGTCCTCACTACTTACCGTCCAGAGCTGATCCCAATGCCAGCTACAGCTCATCCTTGTCCTCCACGATCCGGTCTTTGCCCCTACTTCATCATTGCGACATTTTTTCGGCTTCGTATAGGCTCCCGCTAAGGTCGTGAAACTCATCCCGGGGTATGGAAGATTTTTTCAAGAAGGTGTATACGGAGAACATTTGGGAGCGGGGATCCGGGCCGGGATCCTATCCTGAAAATACCATCGCCTACCGCGAGTATCTGCAAAAGTTTCTGGCCGAACACCATATCAAGTCGGTGGTCGACATCGGTTGCGGAGACTGGCAGTTCAGCCGCCTCATTGACTGGACCGGCATCGATTACCTTGGAATCGATTGCGTCGAAGACGTCATCGCAGGCAATCAGGCTCAGTTCAGCGCTCCGAATATCCGCTTTCTCCACGACAATGCTGCGGCCATGTCCGAGATCCCCTGGGCGGATCTGGCGATCATCAAGGACGTCCTGCAGCATCTCACCATCAAGACCATCTGCGAACTCCTCAACCGGCTGCCGTGCTACCGCTACATCCTCTTCACCAATAGCGACACCGGGGAGAATACCGATCTCCATGCCGACGGGCACTTCCGCCCCCTTAACTTGGCCTTGCCTCCCTTCTCGCTCGAACTGGAAACGGTGCTGAGATGGCAGCCTGAGGTCCATGACTCAAAGGCCACTCAGCTGTGGAAATATGTTGAAACCGCCGAGGACCTGGCGGCCACGCAATAATCAGCCGGCATTCCTTTCTTTCCGAGCCCAGGAACTCACCGCTCCCCGCCCAACTCCCGCATCAGCGTCATCAGGACCTTCTGGGCGCTGGCGGCGTCGAGGTGGCGGCCGTCGGTGAAGGCCACGGTCCCCGGTGGCAGATCCGCGCTGAGATCCCAGAAAGGCAGGCCGCTGTGAATCGCCAGGGAATGCGCCACGGCCCACTCGGTGGAGTCCGGAGCCTCGCCGGGTGGCAGCAGGATGAGATCGATCTGCGTGCCCTTTTCACGCAGCCGGGACAGGATACCGAGTGCTTCCTGAACCAACATTTCAGCGGCAGAATTCGCGAGCGGGGCAGCAGCGCCGGTCAGCGGCGCAGGGTGGGTGGCAACCGGCAGCGGCTCCTGGGAAAAGGTGCTGGTCGCGGCCTTGCGGGCCATCAGCCAGGAATACGCGAAGGCGGTCGGGCGGGCGGTGGCGCCCAGGTTGGGGTAGCGGCGGCCGAGCTTGAACCACTCCGAATCGATCGCGGTGCCGATGTCCTTGCCGGCGCCTTTCAGGTCATACGCCAGGGTGTTCAGCTCCACGATCAGCACTGGGGCCACGGGCAGCACGCCACGATCCATCGCCCGCAGCGTGACCATCGCACTACCGCCGTCGCAGCCCAGATTCGCCACGCCGTCGAAGGCCTGCGCGCGGTCGCCCATGCGGCCGGTCAGGGACGAACCAAGCATCATGATCCGCGGCTGGCTGTCCACTTGAGTCTGAATCCGGGCCACGGTGGAAAAGTAGTTCGACTCGCTCTTCACCGTCTTGCCGCCACTCAGCTTCAACGCACCGGTCTGTGCCGCGAAACAGGCGGCCAGCACGACGAGCACAGCGATGGGGTAGCGGGACATGGGAGTTGGAAGAATGGGGAACCGCAAAGACGCAAAGAGCGCAAAGTTTTAAAGAAGGGCTACGACTCTGGCCTGAGGTTCGGGCCAGGCTTCACTGATTGGACTGATTTGCTGATGAACTGATGAAAGGCAGAGAGTCTGAATTTGCGGGTGGAGTTGGATCGCTTTCCCCTTATCTCAGAACTTTGCGCTCTTTGCGTCTTTGCGGTTCCATTTTCTGATCTCTTAAAACTGAAAGTAGATGAATCCCCTCGGCGCACCGGGATTGGTGATGATGAGGAACAGCATCAGCGCATGCACCGCGCCCTCTGTCCATGGACCGAGCAGCCAGGCCGCGCGGATCGGCCGCCGCTCCTGCAGCAGGCCCCAAAGATGATAGAGAATCACCGCGCCGCCATAGACCGCGAGGGCGAAGACCGGCTGGCCGGGCACTCCGCCCTGGGAGCCGCCGCGCAGGCCCTGGAAGAACGCCACGATGTGAGCCAGATCCGGCATCAGGAAGGTCAGCCACAGCAGCGTGACGACATGAAAGGCATAGGCCCAGCGGACCAGGCTGCCAATTACGCCAGGCGGCGTACTTTCTCCGTTCTCCGCCTTCCGGAAGAAGAACCGCTCCACCGCCAGGATCGAGCCGTGCAGCATCCCCCACAGCGCGAACTTCCACTCCGCGCCGTGCCACAGGCCGCCGAGGAACATGACCAGGAAGAGATTCAGGTAAGTGCGCCCCTCCCCCTTCCGGTTGCCGCCGAGAGGGATGTAGAGGTAATCGCGCAGCCAGGACGACAGGGAGATGTGCCAGCGCCGCCAGAATTCCGTGATGCTGAGCGAGAGATACGGGAAGTTGAAGTTCCGCGGCAGGCGGTAGCCGAACAGCGCGGCGAGCCCGAGCGCGATCAGCGAGTAGCCGCCGAAGTCCGCGAAGATCTGCAGGCTGTAGCCGTAGAGCATCGCCATCAGCCCGACCGGCCCG
>JAQGPE010000282.1 GCA_028293225.1 Akkermansiaceae bacterium
GATCGTGATGGCATGCGCGACGTTCTTCCCGAGCGATGGCGTTTCCGGCCTGATGATACCAGTTCACTGGCGGAAACGTTGACCCGCTTTGTGAGCGCCGGCTGCCCCCTGCCGGAGCCTGCCCTGGTCGAGCGCATCCGCACCACGATGAGTCTCGAAGCCTTTTCGCGGGCATTCCGCCGGGCGCTCATCGAACTGGCCTGACATTGGAGTCTGCCCCGGCATCCAAGCTTGCCAAGATCCCTAAGAAATCTTTACTTCTTTTCAGCCTGAAACACTGACGCAAAGCGGATCAGGCCCCCCGGACCGCCGCATGATGCCCGTAGCCACCGAGGACAAGCAGACGCCTGTCGAAAGCCAGGACGCAGCCTCGCGACCGCGCTTCTCCTTTCCACTGCCCTTTGACCCGGTCCGACTGGTGGCGGGCATGCTGGCGAAGTGGCCGCTGATCATCGTTTCCGGCGCCTGCGGTCTGGCAGCTGGGGTCGCCGCCGGCGTGGCGCTGACCAAGCCGAGCTACACGCTGACGGCTTCCCTCATGAAGCGGCGGGTGCCGGAAAACGTCCAGACCGGCAACACCGGCCAGGCCTACCGTCCCGCCGATCTCAACGACGCCACCCTGCTGGCGACTCTGTCAGCCACCGATTCGCTCGATCGCGCCCTGGCACGGGCGAACAACGGCATCGCCCCATCGGCGGTCCGGCCGTTGATCGAGACCTCGCAGAAGCAGGGCACCGATTTCTTTTACCTCACCTACCATTCCCCCATCAGCTCAGAGGACGCCGTCAGGTTCGTCGATGTCTGGCTGGATGAGATCAACGAGTATACCAAGCGTCTCCAAAGTTCCGACGCCCGCAGCGTCCACGCCATCCTGCAGAAGGAAGTCACGGAGATGGAGGGCCAGCTGGCCGGCGTCAACCGTCAGATCCTGGATTTCTCCAACGACAAGCAGTTCCTGGGCACCAATACCCAGGTCACTGCGGCACTGGGCGAACTCGGCCAGATCACCCGCGATCTGGAAACCGCCAGATCGACCCTGAAGGCGAAGGACGAGCAGATCGAAGCGCTCACCTCCGAACTGCGCCGCCAGAGCCCCATCGATGCGCAGTTGAAAGCCGCCCGTGAGGAAATCGCCACCCTGCGCGCCACCTACACCGACGAGAATCCGCTGGTGAAAGCCAAACTTCAGGGGATCTCGTACCTGGAAGGCAGGATCAGCGAGTCGAATGCCAAGGGCCCTGAAGCGCTGGAGTTCTACACCGGCACCGACATCGGCAATCAGCTCTTTCTCAATATCATTTCCCTCCGCAACGAGCGCACCGAAGCCGAGGGCAAGGTGGCTAGCTACACGGAGCTCAAAAAAGGCATCGAAGCCCGGGTCAAGGAACTGCCCGCCATCGTCAGCCGCTATGAGGAACTTCAGAAGTTCCGTGAGAGCATCATGAGCTCACTCTCGCTGCTGTCGAACCGGCTGAAGGAAACGGAGATCTTCTCGTCCGGCTCCCCCGGCTACTGGCAAATCTTTGAAGGCCCTGAACTGCGCAAAGTGGAGGCCGGATCCAAAACCAGGAAGCCTCTGCTGTTAGGCATCGCTGGCGGAGCCGCCGGGACTCTCGGCGGCAGCGTCCTTCTCCTGCTGCTGACCACCCGCTCCCGTCGCCGCAGCGTGCTGGAGTGCTGCTCGGAAGTGCAGGCCCCTCTGCTGGCCGAACTCACCGCCGGCGCCCCGGAGGACTCGGTGTTCGATACGTTGTGGGTCAGCCATTTTATCTCCCGCCTCCGCGCCGGCGACACCATCATGGTCTGGACCGCCGTCGCCAGCTCCGGCGACGAGCGCTCCTTCTGGTCCGGACTGACCCAGGCGGCCCGCCGCGATGGCATCAGCCTGCCGCGCATCGTCGATCTGACACCTGACGACCTCTGGACCGACCACGGTCCGACCGCCGTGCCGTGGACCGCCGCGCTGCCGGGCGCCGGCGGGGCGATCCTGCGCGCCTCCCGCCTGCCATCCGCGGAGGGCCGTCAGATTTTCTCCCGCGTTTCCTTCTGGTTCGCGCTCGCGACCGGCCAGGCAGACTGCCTGGGACGCTCCACCCGCATCCGCGAACTGTCGTCCACCGATCTCTCCGAAGGCGACGGCACGGTCGCCTTCATCGACCGCCCGAAGAACTCCGTCCGCCGCGCCGGGGACAATCTTTCCAGCTTCCTCGCCCGTCATTTCAGTCGTCCGCCCGCTCCACCGAAATCATGAACACGCATTCCGCCATCGTGATCTCCCGGGCCGCCGTCCTGCTGGCGATGACTTCCCGCCTGATGGCCGGCGAACCACTGCCCGTCCCGGAGAAGCCGGCGATCCCGAAAACACCTCCCGTCGCCGACGTACCGGTCGTCCCGGAGGGTCCGCCATTTCATCAAGACGCACCCATTCCCGGCAATCAGCCACAGAAAAAGGACGCCGTCTCCTGGCGTGAGCGTTACGAACTCGGCCCCGGCGACGTGCTCAACTTCGCCCTCTACGGCCGGCCCGAACTCAGCCGCCGCGGCCTGCGCATCGCTCCCGATGGCACGGTCAGCTACCTCCAGGCCCAGGGCGTCCTGCTCTCCGGCCTGACCATCGACGAGGCCCGCATTGCCATCGAAGCGAAGCTCGCGGAGAACTTCAAGAACCCGCGCATCATCATCACGCCGGAGGAGATCGCCAGCAAGCGCTTCACCATCCTCGGCAAGGTCATCAACAAGGGCGTCTACACGCTCGAACGCCCGATGACCCTGGTGGAAGCCGTCGCCAATGCGGGTGGCATGGAGACCGGCTTGTTTGAAAAAAGCACCATCGAACTCGCCGACCTCGACCGCTCTTTCCTGTCGCGCCACGGCCAGCCGCTGAAGATCAATTTCCGCAAGCTTTTCCTCGAGAGCGACATGACGGAGAATGTCGAAATCGAGCCCGGCGACTTCGTCTACATCGCCTCGAACATCTCGAACGACTACTATGTCTTCGGGGCGGTGAAGACCGCCGGCGTCCAGGGTTTCACTCCGGGCGCCAGTGTCGCCACCGCGATGGCCCGCCGCGAGGGCTTCTCGGAAAAGGCCTGGCTCGACCGCATCCTGGTGGTGCGCGGCAGCCTCGATCACCCGAAGACCTACGTCGTGGACCTGAAGATGATCCTCGCCGGCAAGGAGAAGGATTTCGCGCTGATGCCAAAGGACATCGTCTACGTGGCCGACCGGCCCTGGGCCAAGGCGGAGGAAATCCTCGGTCTGGCCACCCGCGCCTTCATCACCAGCGCCACCGCCAGTTGGGTCAACCAGAACGTCCACACCGTTCTCGGCAGCGGCGGGGACTCCACCACCACGCGATGAGGACGACGATGAAGCTCTCCTCCACCCTGCTCGCCGCAACCGCCGCGCTGACCCTTTCCTGCGCCCATCAGAAAATCCCGGCCAAGGGCTTTGATCCCCGCGCGACAGGTCCGGTCACGGATGGAAATTTCGAAACGATCAACCGCCCGAAAAAGATCGACCCTGCGTGGCTGAAGCCACCCACCGAGCCCTATCGCCTCGGTCCGGGCGACCTGGTGGAAGTCGAGGTCGCCGAGGTCCCCGGCACCCTCGCCCGCACCTTTGTGATGCCCGACGGCATGGTCTACTATGATCTGGCCGGCGGTGTGAAAGCCGAAGGCCTGACGCAGATGGAACTCGCCGCCACCCTGCGCAAGTCGCTCAAGCGCGACTACGCCGACCCGATGGTCAACGTCAGCCTGGTCGAAGTCCGCTCGCGCCGCTACTGGATGCTCGGTCGCGTTTTCAAACCGGGCATCTTCCCGCTGCGCCAGCCCACCACCCTGCTGGAGGCCATCTCGCAATCCGGCGGTCTTTTCACCTCCCAGTTCTCCGGCACCACCGAGGAGCTGGCCGACCTCAGCAGCAGCGTCGTCATCCGTGACGGCAGCATCCTGCCGGTCGATTTCCAGAAGCTGGTGAAGAACGGCGACACTTCGCAGAACATCTACCTGCGCCACAACGACTTCGTCTACCTGCCCTCCTCACAGGGCGGCAGCGTCCTGCTGTTAGGCGCGGTGAACGAACCAAAATCCGTTAGCTTCAAGGACTCCCTCTCCCTGGTCCAGTGCCTGGCCTATGGCCGCGGACCGGCCGAGGGAGCCTACATGAAAAAGGTCGTGATCGTCCGTGGTTCGCGCAGCAAGCCGCAGGCCACCACCGTCGACGTGCAGGCCATCATCACCGGCAAGGCCACCGACGTCGCCCTGAAACCCGGCGACATCGTCTGGATCCCGCGCAATCCATTCAATCTGCTCTCAGAAGGAGTGGAGCTGGTCTTCCGCGACGCCGCCCGGACCATCGCCGCCAACGAAGGCGCTGCCGCTGCGGGCTCGGATCAGAAATCGCTCATCACCATTCCCGCCGGAACACCGAACACGACCGGAAACTAAGCGGCTCCGGTAGAAGGCCATCAAGCCTTCTGCCACCGGAACCCTGAGACTTACTCCGCGTCCGGATAGAGCTGGCGATACTTGATCGCCTCCACTGCTACGGCGGCCGCCGTACCAAAAATCGTCTCCTCCGAGGCGGTTCTCGGCACCTGCGCGGCAGGACGGGTCAGGCCTGCGATGATCTGGCCGTAGTTCTGGGCGCCCGCACAGTGCTGGAGCAGCTTCATCGAAATGTGCGCCGCATCCAGGCTCGGGAAAATCAGCACATCGGCAGGCTCGCGAATCCCGGCATCCGGCAGTTTGATCTCGGACGCCGCCGGGTCCAGCGCCACGTCGGCCTGGATTTCGCCGCTGATCTGGAAATCGAGATAGGCTTCCTTCGCCCGGCTGACCGCCAGAGAGGTGGCAGCCGCCATCTTCATGGCTTCTTCGGTGGAGGACGAGCCCTTGGTCGAGTGGCTGAGCAGCGCAATCCGCGGCTCGCGGCCCAGGAAATGTTTCGCGATCTTGCCGGTCTCGATCGCCATCACCGCCAGCTGATCGACCGTTGGGTTCGGGATCAGACCGCAGTCGGCCAGGAACAGCATACCGTCGGCACCGAAATGCTGGAGGTGGGGAGCCACCAGAGTGGTGACGCCGAACATCTTGGGCACTTCCGCCAGCGGTTTGATCGTGTTGATAAGGGCCCGGAAAATCGTCGCAGGCATCGCCTTGTTACCGGACAGAATCGCGTCCGCCTGGCCATACTGGACCATCATCGCACCGAAATAGTGCGGCCGGCCGATGATTTCCGCCGGATCCATGGTCTGCATGTTCCGGTAGCGGGCGATCTTTTCGAAGCGCTGCAGGAACAGCGGGAAATCCGAGGACTTCGCCGGTTCGATCACATTGATGAACTTCAACGAGACGCCATTGTCCGCAGCCAGCGCCCGGATCGCCTCACGATTGCCCAGCAGCACCGGTGCAACCGCCTCCTCCGCAACCAGTCGCGCCGCAGCATGCAGGACCCGCAAGTCATCGCCTTCCGTGAAGACCACCCGCTTCGGGTGGCGCTTGAGCTTGTCCAGGAGGTAATGGGTGAAGGGATTGATTCCTTCTGGGCTCGAAACTTGGTTCATGGTCGGAAATCCCGCAGCACTTGCGCGTCACAGGCACTCTAGTATTCCTAACCAAAGCCAATCAACCCGAAACCCCGCGACGTGCCAGCCGATTATCATACCCACACCCCGCTTTGCCTCCACGCCGAGGGCGAACCGGAGGAATATGCCGCCGCCGCCAATGCCGCCGGACTGGTGGAGTATGGCATTTCCGATCACGCCCCGGC
>JAQGPE010000517.1 GCA_028293225.1 Akkermansiaceae bacterium
GTGCATGCGCCATTCCGTCAGATAGGCCAGCGGCGGAATGCCGGCCACCGCCTTGAAATGAACGGCAAAGGCGGTGCGCGACATCGAGGCGGCCTTCGCCAGCTCCTCCAGATGCCAGGCCCGGGCCGGATCGCTGTGGATCAGCCCCATCACCGGCGCCAGCCGCGGATCGGCCAGCGCCCGCAGCCAGCCCGACGGCAGCGCTCCGGAACCCGCCAGATGCAGGCGCAGGATCTGCACGAACATCAGCTGCGCGAGCTGGACCGACACCAGCGTCGAGCCCGGCAGCGCGCCCTCGCCCTCGCGCACGAACTGGTCGAGCAGCCAGCGCAGCACCGTGGCTTGCGGCGCGGCGGCGCGGACATGGATCAGCGGCGGCAACACTCCCGCCAGCAACTCGCCGCTGGCGGGGTCGAGATAGACGAAGCCGCCGATCACGCTGCAATCCTCGCCTTCGCCCACCTGGCTGAAGGGTTCCTGATCGTTGGTGAAAACCGCCGCCGCTTCCACCGCGGGCACCGACAGGTCGCTGGCCAGCGTGAAGGCCCGCTGCGCGCAAAGCAGGAAGACGTCGCCCTCCTCGGCGCGGATCGGCTTTTTCTGGCCGTCGATGGCCAGCAGGCAGCCGCCCTTCACCAGCGCGCAGAACTTCATCTTCAGCATCTCCGGAAAGCGGATCGCCCACGCGCCCCCGGCCGTGAAGCCGCCCGACACCACCGAGCGGGCATCGGCCAGACGCAGGATTTCGGAAAGCGGATCGGCGGCCATTTCTGAACGATGGCGCAAGTAATGCGAACTTCCAAGCATAGACCGTCCTGACCAGCTTGATAAAGTGACGGGAAATTCAATCCCACATCCCCATGCCCGCTCCATCCGCTCCGCATCCATCCGCTCCGCATCCGTCCGCCACCGCGGGCTCCGGCCAAACCGTCCTCGTCACCGGCGGCACCGGCTACGTCGGCGGCTGGTGCATCGTCGCACTTCTACAGCACGGCTACCAGGTCCGCACCACCGTGCGCAGCCCGGCCAGGGAATCCGCCGTCCGCGCCGCCATCGCCACTCAGGTCGAAGCGGGCGACCGCCTCAGCTTCTGCGTCGCCGACCTCAACTCCGATCCCGGCTGGGACCAGGCCGTGGCAGGCTGCGACTACGTCCTGCACGTGGCCTCGCCCCTCGGCGGCGACCGCCCGAAGGATGCCGGCACCCTGATCGCTCCCGCCCGCGATGGCGCCCTGCGGGTCCTGCGCGCCGCCACCCGCGCCGGGGTCAAGCGCGTCGTCATGACCTCCTCCTGCGCCGCCGCCAGCTACCCCACCGGCAGCCGCGAGGACGGCGTCATCGACGAAACCCTCTGGACCGACCCCGATGACCGCAAACTCAACGCCTACCGGAAATCCAAGACCGTCTCGGAAATCGCCGCCTGGCGTTTCATGGACAGCTACCAGGGCAGCACGGAACTCACCACCATCCTCCCCGGCGGCGTCTTCGGACCGGTTCTCACCGCCGAAAATCCCGGCTCGGTGCAGATCGTCGCGCGGCTCCTCCAAGGCCGGGTGGCCGGCAATCCGCGGGTCGGCTTCGGCATCGTCGACGTCCGCGACCTGGCCGCGCTTCATCTCAGCGCCATGACCTCCCCCCAGGCCGCCGGCGAGCGCTTCATCGCTTCCGGCGACTTCCTGTGGATGCGCGAGATCTCCCAGGCGCTGCGCGAAAGCCTCGGCAGCGCCGCCGCCAAAGTGCCCACCAAAAACCTCCCCGACTTCGTCCTGAAAATCGCCGCCCTCTTCGACCCCGGCGTCCGCGCCATCCTCCCCAACCTCGGCCGCCACTACCGCCACACCTCCGCCAAAGCCGCCCGCCTCCTCAACTGGCACCCGCGCCCCGCCAAAGAAACCATGATCGACTGCGCCAAAAGCCTGATTGAAAAGGGCATGGCATGACTCCTCGACCCGCACTTCATCTCCCGCCCGCAACGAATGCGTGTCCAAGTGGCTGAGGCATCCCTGCCTCAGTCTAAAAGCTCACAGCCGCAGGCTGCACTTCACTGTAGAAGAAATCAGTTTTCGCGTAGCCGCTCGAAAACCTAAGGCAAGGCTGCACTTCCATTCATAAAGCGCCAAAGGTGCGTCCCCATACCAGCCTGGGGTGACTGAGCGAAGCGAAGGAGCCCCAGGTCTACTACACCCGCCGTAGGCGCACTCCGGGCGCTCCCGCCGTGCCGCAGCTCAAAGGTCCCACGAGCGCCCGCCTCATCCCCAAGCCCGCCTCCCGGCCCCAGGCATCCCATCACCAAAAAATCACATACAACCCCACCGTCAGCACCACCGCGATCGCCGCCATCACCTTCGCGCCCTTCGACGAATCCAGCGCGATCACATCCGTCACCGGCATCCGCACCGGGGACGCGAGAGGGCTCTTCCACGTCACGAAGGCGCCCAGCAGCAGGATCGCGATAAAGCAGATCCCCATCCGGTCCACATAGGAAATCTCCGGCGCGAACCACAGCCCGGCCTTGCACAGCGCCGGCCCGATCGCCCACTTGATCCCACCGTAAAGCACCGCGTTCACCGCGATCCCCAGCCAGCCGAAATACCGCGGCGTCTTCGGGGAAAGAAAGCCGAACAGGAACACCGCCAGCACCCCCGGGCTGATGAACCCCTGGATCTCCTGGATGAACGAAAACACCGACCCGATCCGCTCCGCCAGCACCGTCGCCGTCAAAATCGAAATCAGCACGAACAGCACCGTGAACGCCCGCCCCGCCGTGATCAGCGCCTTCTCCGACGCCTCCGGCCTCAACTTCCCGAACAGATCGATGCTCGCCACCGTCGCCGCCGAACTCAGCATCGAGGCCAGCGCCGAAACCACCGCGCCAAAGATCGCCGCCAGCACAAACCAGGTGATCCCCGGCCGCATCAGGTTACGCAGCAGCGTCGGAAAAGCCGCATCGTAATCGTACACGATCGGCGCGTTCCCCACCA
>JAQGPE010000526.1 GCA_028293225.1 Akkermansiaceae bacterium
AGCGACGGCCACCGTAGTAGGAAGGGCGACCACCGTAGTAGGGACGTCCGCCACCGTAGTAGCCAGGGCCGCCGTAGTAGTTCTTTTTGCCGTTGTTCTTGCCGATGGCGTAACCCGCCACGCCGGCAAGCGCTGCCGCGCCGACTGCCGCATTCGGATCCACGCTCTGCACGGGGCGGCCGTACGAGTCGTAGGTATTCATGCAGGACGGAATCATCAGGACTGCCATCAGCGCGCCGGTGGCCTGGATGCAGATGTTTTTCATGGTGGTGGTATTAATGGGTTCGGTAGTGAGACCAATATGGCACGAAAATATTCAGCTGGGCGAAAAATTTCCCGTTAGGGCGCAAATGGCTGGAGGCCGCCAAAAAATCAGACGGCGGCCGTCGCCAGAATCGCCTCGGTCATCCTCAGGGCCTGCACATTCGGCAGCACCTGGTGGACCCGGTGGAGCATGGCGCCGGCTTCGCGGGTGCTGGCCGTGAGGGCCACCGTCGGCCACTCGCGGACGGCCAGATCCTGGCTGCCCAGGATCTGGCCGATGAACGATTTCCGCGACACGCCGATCAGCAGGGGTCTTCCGGCCACGCCGAGATCGCGGACGTTCCGGAGCAGGGTCAGATTGTGGGCCACCGTTTTTCCGAAGCCGATGCCGGGGTCGAAAACCAGGGCTTCCGGGGAAATGCCCAGCGCGGTGAGGGTCGCGAGCCGCTCGGCGAAGAAGGCCCGCACCTCCGCCACCACGTCCTCGTAGTGGGGCGA
Organism: Akkermansiaceae bacterium; assembly: GCA_028293225.1. Classification (GTDB taxonomy): domain Bacteria; phylum Verrucomicrobiota; class Verrucomicrobiia; order Verrucomicrobiales; family Akkermansiaceae; genus Haloferula. Next base: position 763 of record JAQGPE010000526.1, read on the forward strand.
GTGCTGCATGGTGCGCGGGGTGCCCTGCATGTGCATGACCACCGCGGCGGCGCGATAGCGCAGGCAGACCTCCGCCATGCCCTCACGGCGCAGGCCGTTGACATCGTTGATGATATCGGCGCCCGCCGCCATCGCGGCGGCGGCCACGGCGGGCTTCGAGGTATCGATCGAAATCAGGCCGTCCCACTCCGCGCGCAGGGTGGCGATAAGGGGCACGGTGCGGGCAATTTCCTCATCCGCCGGGATTTCCGGGGCGCCGGGGCGGGTCGACTCGCCGCCGATGTCGATGATTTCAGCCCCCTCGCCGATCATTTCGCGGGACCTCTCCAGGGCGGCGGCCGGGGTGGCGTGGCGGCCGCCGTCGGAGAAGGAATCCGGGGTGACATTCAGGATGCCCATGACCATCCCGCGCCGGGAAAAATCGATGCTCTGGCGCGGGGTGATCCACCTCATGGCAGGAGGAAAAAGCTCACTTGCCCTGCTGGCTGCCAAGTCATAATCTGCGCGCCATGAACTTTCGTTGCATCTTCGCCGCCGTGTGCCTGCTGGGCGCGCTGCCCGCCCTGGGGCAGATCTCCACGGTGCCGGGCCTGGAAATCAAGGGGCCCTACTCCAGCATCAAGAAGAACAAGGACGGCACCCGGGAGGAGTTCAAAAAGACCCCGGACGAGCGCACCATCACCAAGCAGACCTACGGCGTGAGCGGCGCGCTGACGCTTTCCACCATCTACCGGGTCAGCGATGGCGGCAATCCGCTGAACTGCGACATCATGGACGGCCGCGGCACCAAGCTTTTCAAGTCCCGCTACGGCTACAGCAAGAAGCCGGGGATCACCTACGGCAAGCTGGTGGAGGAGCAGATGTTCGACGCCCGCGTGAAGCGAATCAGCCCGGACGGGGTGGAAATGCCGGTGCGCCGCTTCATTTACACCTACAATGCGGACGGCAGCCAGAACAAGCCGATCTCGATCGTGCTGCTGCCTGGCAAGACCTTTGAGGAAACCTACGGCATCGACCCGGGATCTTCCGCTCTGACCTTTGACCCCTTCAAGGACCCTAACGCGAAAGCGCCGACCAATCCGAACGCCAAGAAGGTCGGCAAATGAAGGCGCTTTCCCCCGGCAAGGCCCGGCTTGCGATTCTCGCGGCTGGTGTGGCGGCGATCGGCATGGGGTTCCATCTCCACCGGGAGCAGCAGTCGCCGGGGGAATCCTCCTCAGTTCCGTCCACGCTGGTGAACGGCGAGCAGGCGACATCCCGGCCGGTGGCAGAGCCGCGGGATGCGGAGCTTTCTCAAAAGGCCAGCTCGCGGGAGTCCGATGCCCTCAATTTCCGCAAGCAGTCCAATAACGACGGCACCACCGATGAGTTCCGCCGCAGCGCGGACCGCAAGCTGATGACCCGGACGATCCGCAGCGCAACCGGCGCAATGGAGTCGCAGGTCATTTACCATTTGAACGACGAAGGAAAGGTCCTGAACGGTGAAATCTTCGACGCCAAGGGCACTAAGATCGCGAAGGCGAATTACGGCTACAGCAACAAGCCAGGAGTGCTTGAGGGCAAGATGGTTGAAGAGCAGATCTTCGATGCCCAGGAGCCGCGCTACTCTGCTAATGCCGGGGAAGAAATGCCGGTGCGCCGCCTTATTTACACCTACAACGCGGATGGCAGCCAGAACGAGCCCTTCGCTGTCGTACTCAGTTCTGGCAACGACGTTGGCGCTACTCACGCGAAGAGTGACGGCCTTCCTTGGATGAAGCCCAGCGCACTGAGTTCAAATCCCTTCGCCGATCTCGACCCGGCGGCTGCCCGCTGAGCTGCTTCCGCACATGCGTGCTGAAAAACTGCTGCCGTTGCTGTTAGGCGCGGCGATCGGGGCGGGTGGCATCCTTCACGGGCTGCACCTGGAGGCGACCCGCGATGCCCCAAGGGCCGGGAGCGGCGGCGGGCAGGACGAGCGCATCGCCGAACTGGAAAACGAACTGGCGATCCTGAAGCGGGAGAACGCCAGCCTGCGCTCGCTGTCCCAGGGCGGCGGCGAGGTGGCGGTGCCGCCGGAGATGGTGGCTTTCGTGCAGAGCGCGATCGGCCGCGATTTCAAAAGCAGCCCGCAGGTTCACCGGCTGGCCGCGGAGGAGCTGCGCGACCGGATCGCCGCGGCGATCGAGGAGCGCTATGGCCCGAACGGCCTCGACTCGCGCCAGCAGGCCTGGACGCTGATGGGTTTTCTCGGCCCGGAGGATCGCTTCGAGGGGCAACTGGCGGCGATGAAATCGATCGGCACGCGCTCCTGGTTCGACGCCGCCAGCGGTGAGGCCTGGGTGACCGACCGCTACGATCCGCAGAGCATCCCGGACCAGGCGGCGATGATCCGGGCGCTGTCGCTGATCCTCACCCACCAGCATTTCCCGCCCCCGCCCGGCTGGCCCGGCGACGAGACCGCCCTGACCCGCGAGGCCGCTCATGAGGGCGCGGCCCGGGTCTTGGAGGACCGCTTTCTGGCCAAGGAAGCGCTGCACAGCGGCTTCACCGGCGCGGCGCCGAGCACCGACGACCGGGAATTGATCGCCCATCTGCCCGCCTTCATCCGTGGGACCGCGAACTTCGCCACGCTCTACGGCAAGGCGCGCGAAAAGCCGCTGCTGGAGCAGCCGCAGAAGCTCGCCGCCGAGCTGCATCAGCCGCCCACGCTGACGGCGCAGTTTTATCCGGGCCATGAAGGCGCCCCCGCCAGCCTGCCTGAACTCCCAGAGACGCCCGGCAGCATGATGCTGGAGGAATCCGCCGGCATGCTCGGCGTGAAACTCTGGCTGGGCGAGGAGTCGGAAGCCCTGGGCGACGCCTGGGCCGGCGACCGCTACCGGCTGTATGCCATCGACGACGAAACCGTGAACCTGGTCTGGGAGGTCCGTTTCACCGGTGCGGAAGCGGCCGCTGCTTTCGAAAAGGCCGCCATGGAGATCGTCGCCCGGCTGTCCAAGGTCCAGGAGGGGCGCAAGCTGCATCTCGAACGGCCCTCCCCTGATACCGTGCGCTTGGTGAACGTGGTGGAATAGGCCAGCCTCCCCCTGCCGTGAATCTCCTCTCCTTTGCCGTCACCCTGTTTCTGGTGCTCGATCCCTTTGGGAACGCGGCGGTCTTTCACTCCGTCCTGCAAAAGGTCCCGGAGGCGCGGCGCAAGCCGATCATGGCGCGCGAGCTTCTGATCGCCCTCGGCATCCTGCTGGCCTTCCTGTTTCTGGGGAAATACGTGCTCGGCTTCCTGGGCGTGCAGCCGCACACGCTGAGCATTTCCGGCGGGATCATCCTGTTCCTGATCGCCCTGGGGATGGTCTTTCCAGTCCGCTCCGTGCTGGGCGGGGAGAAGGATGACGAGGAGCCGTTCATCGTCCCGCTGGCCGTGCCGCTGATCGCCGGGCCGTCGAGCATTGCCCTGCTGCTGCTGACCGCGTCGCGGCATCCGGAGGCGCTGTCCTGGATCGGCGCGGCGGTGGTCATTGCTTGGCTGTGCTCGTCCACGATCCTGTATTTTTCGCCGGTCCTGCTGAAGTTCCTCGGCATCAAGGGCGCACGCGCGCTGGAGCGGCTGATGGGCCTGCTGCTCATTCTCGTCGCGGTCCAAATGTTCCTCGACGGGGTCACCACCTACACCGCACACTCCGCGCCGTGATTGCCCGCCGCGTCATCTTCGAAGGCCGCGTCCAGGGCGTCGGTTTCCGCTACACCACCAAGGACATCGCCAAGGGCTTTGAGGTCCGTGGCTGGGTGAAAAATCTGCCTGAGGGTTCGGTGGAGCTGCAGGTCACCGGCGAGCGCGAGGAGGTGGAAGCCTTTCTCAAGGAAATCACCCAGGAGTCGCCACTGCAGCACCACATCCGCGGCATGCATGTGCAGAACATTCCGCCGCTGGAGGGGGTGAAGGGGTTTACGATCGAGAGGTAGGCCCGTTTAGTTTTCCGGGCTGGATGGGACTTCCGCAGGATTCCAGACCCTTGCGAATCCGAAGTTCAGGAAATGCGCTGCATTCGCAGTGGCGAAATGGGTCACGCCGTGATGTCTCAGCGTGAGGGCGAGCCTCGCGTCGATGATGTGCCGGAAGCCCGTGGTCGCGTCCGCCGCCCATTTCCACAGCGACTTTCCCACTTCCGATTCATAGTCGGCGTATTCCCACGCGGGATTGGCTGCGTAGAGAAACAGATTGGTATCTGCGGAGAGGATCATGAACCGGGCCGTTCGATGATTGCCTCCACCTCCGATCGGATCGAAGCCGGATCGATCAGGAAATCGCCCCCACAGTCCAGAATTGGAAAGCGCCAGACCTCTCGCTTCGTTGGCTGCTCCGGAAATCTGCTCACAAAATGCTCGGCAGCTTTTCGCATCACTTCGGACAGGGACCAATCCTGCTGCTGGGCGATCTCCTTCAGTCGCTGATAAAGCGGGTCAGGAAATTGGATCTGCGTTCGGGTCATGATGGCGTTTATACACCATTTCCCGATTGATGCCAATTTCACTCCCCCAGCCAAGATGAAGGGGCAGACAGATCTCCCAGCCACTCCAAATTACCCCCCGGCGATCCGCGGCGCCAGGATCTCCGGGACCTCGTAGGGGTGGGATCTTGATCTTTTGCGGCAAATGTTTGAACATTTGAAATCGAGACCGA
>JAQGPE010000559.1 GCA_028293225.1 Akkermansiaceae bacterium
CCGGATGACCTCCAGGGTTTCGTTCGCCTGCTTGCCGGCTTGAGGAAGCAGCGGGGCGAGATCATTGCACTGCGCGATGTCCGCTATGCCGATCCGGATGCCATCGCGGCGTTCGAGCAGAAGGTCATCGCGACGACCGATGATGTCTCATCGCGTACCGTTGACTTCCTTCTCGGGGAGGATTCGTTGCGTTCCTATTCCGCTTCGATCGATGCGCAGGAAGCCGCTCTGGCCAACGTCACGAAGGTTACTGAAGAGGACGAATGCGCGAAGGCACTCGACCAGATCGCGGGCGAGCTGGAGATGCTGATTGAAATCGTCGGTGGTCTGAAGATCGACGAAGCGACGCGTACCACGGCAATCATCGAGCGGATCTCCGCCCTGTATGCGCGGCTCAATGGCGCCCGCGGCTCATTGCGCAACCGTCGTCGCGAGCTTTTCCGTGGAGAAGGGGAGGCGCAGTTCGCGGCGCAGATGAAGCTGCTGTCGCAGGCCCTGGCAAACTACCTGGACCTTTGCGATACGCCGGAGAAGTGCGACGAATCCCTGACCCGCATGATGGTGCAGGTCGAGGAGTTGGAAGGAAAGTTTTCCGAGTTCGAGGAATACATCGAAGAGATCGCGACCCGTCGTGAGGAAATCTACGATGCCTTCGAAGGCCGGCGTGCTCAACTCGTCGAAGCCCGCGGCAAGCGTTCCGGCGCTCTTTTCAAATCGGCGGAGCGAATCCTGAGCGGCATCCGCAACCGGGTGCTTTCGTTCAAGGAGGTCGAGGAGATCCACTCCTACTTCGCGGCCGATCCGATGATCGAGAAGGTCCGCGACCTGATCGCCCAACTGCAGACGCTGGGCGACTCGGTGAAGGCGGACGACCTGCAGACGCGGCTGAAGACGCTGCGCGAGGACGGCGTGCGGCAGCTGAAGGACAAGAAGGATTTGTTCGTCGACGGCACGGACGTCATCCGCCTCGGCAAGCATTCCTTCAACGTCAACACGCAGGTCCTGGAAATGACCATCGTGCCCCAGGACGGCGAGATGGCCTTTCACCTGACCGGCACTAAATTCTACGAGACCATCCGGGATCCGGAGTTCCTGGAGAACCGCGAGGCCTGGGACCTGGAGGTGCCGAGCGAGAGCCCGCGCGTGGCCCGCGTCGAGTACCTGGTCTGGCGCTACCTGGTTGAGCGCGGCTCGTTGGAATTGCCGCCGATCCTGGACGCGGCTGTCCTGTTGGCCGAGGTCCAGACCTTCATGCAGCCGCGCTATGCCGAGGGCTACACCAAGGGGATTCACGACGAGGATGCCGCGAAGATCCTGTTGCAACTGCTGCCGGTTCACGCCGAAGCCGGCTTGCTGCGCTTCAGCCCGTCCGATCGCGCGGCGGCGCTGCTGTTCTGGTCCGACTGGGAAGATCCGGCGAAAGAGAATCTGGCCGGACAGTTCGCTTCTTACGGGAAGCGTCGTAATTTGTTCCCAGCCGGGGATGATACGCTGCGCTGGAAAGAACGGTTGGCGGCTGCTTTCGCGGTCTGGAGTGCCAACAACGGATTGTTCACCGCTGTTTCGCCGCCGCGGGTGGCGGGCTATCTCGCCGGAGAACTTGCCGATGGCGATACCTTCCTGGTATCCGGAGCGGCGGCGGAACTCAACCGCGCCTTCCAGAATGCGCTGGTTGCGAAGCGATCCGAGGCCATTTTCAAGGACACCCTTGGCGGCCCCGAGACTTCCGTGACCATCCGTTACGAGATCGTCCGCGATTGGCTGACGGGTTTTGCCGCGAGTCATCCGGAGGCGTTGGAAAGCGCGCCAGCAGGCTATGTCAGCCAGGTGATCGAGGAGGCCGCGGTCCATTTCGCTCGCGGTGGCTATGAAAAGCAGGCGGTGAAAACCGTGGGGCTTTCGTTCGTCACCGGCGGCCTGCGCTCAAGCCATGCACGGATCGCAAATGGGGAACTGGCCGTCCACTACAGCGAACTGCTGGATCGGCTGGAGCTGCATGAGCGCACCGAGGCGGTTGCCTTCCGTCAGCTCGCGGCCAGGAAGTCACAACTCACCGCAACCCGCCGTGACGAGATGCGCCTGGAGGAATTCAAGCCGAAGGTGATGAGCGCCTTCGTGCGCAACCGCCTGATCGACGAGGTCTACCTGCCGCTGATCGGCAACAACCTGGCCAAGCAGCTCGGCACCGCCGGAGTCGATACGCGCACGGACCGCATGGGCCTGCTGCTGCTGATTTCGCCGCCCGGCTACGGCAAGACCACCATCATGGAGTACGTGGCCAATCGCCTCGGCCTCACGCTGGTGAAGATCAACGGCCCGGCGCTGGGACATCGTGTGCTTTCGCTGGATCCCGCCGAGGCGCCGAATGCCTCCGCCCGCAGCGAAGTGGAGCGCGTCAACCTGGCCCTGGAGATGGGGGACAACGTGATGCTCTACGTCGATGACATCCAGCACACCGATCCGGAGTTCCTGCAGAAGTTCATCAGCCTTTGCGATGCGCAGCGCAAGATCGAGGGCGTGTGGAAGGGCCAGCCGAAGACCTACGATCTGCGTGGTAGAAAGGTCGCCGTCGTCATGGCGGGCAACCCGTATACCGAAAGCGGCGGCAAGTTCCAGATTCCGGACATGCTGGCCAACCGCGCCGATACCTACAACCTGGGTGACATCCTCGGCGGCCACGAAGCGGCTTTCAAGGCAAGCTATCTGGAGAACGCGCTGACGTCGAACGGCACCCTGTCGAAACTCACCAGTCGCTCGCAGAAGGACATCATCACCCTGATCCGCGTGGCGGAAACCGGCACCCGTGACGGGGCCGACTACGAGGGCAACTACACCCCCGCCGAAATCGAAGAGCTGGTGGCCGTCACCAAACATCTGCTCGCCGTCCGCGACACGATCCTGCGGGTGAATTTGCAGTACATCCGCAGCGCCGCGCAGGAAGACAACTACCGCACCGAGCCGTCCTTCAAACTGCAGGGCTCCTACCGCAACATGAACCGCATCGCGGAGAAGGTCCTGCCGCTGATGACGCCGGAGGAGGTCAGGGCGATCGTGGTCGATCACTACCGCAGCGAGTCGCAGAACCTCACCACCCTGGCCGAAGCGAACCTGTTGAAGTTCTACGAAATGGAGGGCCTGCTCGACGAAAAGCAGACCGCCCGCTGGGAGGAGATCCGCAAGGAATTCAACCGCCGCAAGGTGCTTGGTGGCAACGGCGAGAACGATCCGGTCACCCGCGTGGTCGCAGAGCTCACCCGCTTCAACGATGGCCTGGAGTCGATCCGCGCCGGCATTTCCGCCGCCGGGGAACACTACTCGCGTCCGCAAACGCTGGGCGATCACACGGTCTCGCAGCTCCGCCAGATCATCGAGGGCCTGCGCGCGGTGCCGGTGCAGGTGGACATCAAGGTGGTGCCGGTCCAGGACGACAACCACAGCCTGGAGCGGATCGATCAGGGGCACGCTCCGCTGGACATCCAGCCGGAGGTGACGCAGATCGACACGCCTCCACCGCCGCCGGAGTCATAGGAGTTGGTCGGCCAGTTCCGCCAGCCGTCCGGCCAGATCAGTGCCGGAGGACGTGGCGGGAATCAGTTCCAGATCGGTTAGATCCCAGCGGAAGATCGCATTGTAGCCGTCCCACTCGCCGGCCGCGCCGGTGCCGCGCATCCAGCGCAGGGCATGGAGGTTCTCCGGTGTGGTGTAGCCGACGAAGCGCTCGATTCCGAAGCGGAAGGCCACCACCCAGAGGATGCCGAGCAGCAGAGTGGCCACCCCGCGGCCTTGGTGGTCATCCATCACGGTCACGGAGAACTCGGCTTCCGCCGGGTCTTTCTCGGAGCGCCAGAAGCTCGCGGCTCCCAGCGCCTTGAAGTCCTCCAGTTCCGGATCGAAAACGGTCCAGATGGCGTGCTTCGGCGGCTGGTCGGTCAGCAGCCGGTCGAGCATGGCGTCGCCGATGATCTCGCCGTCCCGCACCCAGAAGCGCTGGTAGCGGGCTTCTGGTGACAGCCGCCGGTAGCCCTCCGCCACCAGTTCGCGATCGTCCGGACTCAGTGGCCGCGCAACCACCGGCGTGCCATCGCGCAGGTAGAGTTCCAGCCGGTCGACCATGGCTTCCATGAGAACTCCTTTCCGGTCCGAGCGCGAACGGGAAAAGCGCCTTTCCGTGAAGTCGGGCCGCTTTCTCATTCCAAATCGCCGCGTGCCCGGCATGGTCCGCCCGTGACTCTCGAAATCTGCGTCGATTCCCTGGACTCCGTGATCGCCTGTGCCGACGGCGGAGCGGACCGCATTGAGCTGTGCGCCGGCCTCATCGAAGGCGGCACCACCCCGAGTGCCGGGACGCTGGTGCAGGCCCGCTCGCTGTTTTCCGGCGAGATCGCGATGATGATCCGCCCGCGCGGCGGCGACTTCGTCTACTCCCCGGAGGAAATCGCCTGCATGGCCGCGGACATCGAACTGGCCCGTGACCTCGGTGCGGACGCGGTCGTTTTCGGCTGCCTCAACCCGGACGGAACCATCGACCTGCCCGCGGTCGAAACCTTGCTGGAGGCCTGCAATGGCTTCCCGGCGGTCTTTCACCGCGCCTTTGACGTCAGCGCCGATCTGGATACTTCGCTGGAACTGCTGATCGAGCTGGGCTTTGAGCGGGTGCTCACCAGCGGCGGCAAGCCCTCCGTGCTGGATGCGCTGGAAATCATCGGCGGCCTGGTCGATCAGGCGGATGACCGCATCGACATCCTGCCCGGCGGCGGCATCAAGCCCGCGGACGTGGCGGCGGTGATCAAGGCGACCGGGGTCAACCAGGTCCACCTTTCCGCCCGCTCGCTCCGCGAAAGCCTAATGTCCTTCCGCAAGCCGGAGGTGCCAATGGGCGCGACCTCCGTGCCGGGAGAATACGAGCGCCGCATCGCCGATGCGATCCTGATCCGTCAGGCCAAGGCGCTGCTGGGTGAGGAGGCCTGATCAAAACAACTCGTCCTGCCCGGGGCTGAGACGGCGAAAAGATGCTGTCGACAGTTCCGGCGGACGGGGTTCGATGCCGAGGCGGCGGCTGATGACCTTGAAAATCGCCCGGGTCTGGTCGGCCGCGACTCCGGCGCCGCGGCGTCTTTCGAAAGCGATCGAGCTGTTCAATTTTCCGTGATGGGTTTCGCGGATGCGGTTCAGGATTGTCATCTTTTTGTCAGGGAAATGTTGGTCCAGCCAAGCGCTGAAGACGGTGGCGACGGCGCCGGGGAGGCGGACCATGGAGTAGAAGGCGAAGCTGGCCCCGGCCTGTTTGGCGGTGGTCAGGATGGCGGGTAACTCGCTGTCATTCAGTCCTGGAATCATGGGGGCGCAGCTGACGCCGACGGGGATGCCCGCCGCTGCGAGTTCGCGGATGGCGTCGAGGCGGGCCCGCGGGGAGGAGGCGCGAGGTTCCAGGATGCGCGCGAGCTGCGGGTCGAGGGTGGTGACGGACAGGATGGCGGCGGCGGCGCGGTATTTCGCGAGTTCCGCCAGGTGATCGATGTCGCGGGTGATGAGAGCGTTTTTGGTGATCATCGCCACCGGTTGCCGGAAGCGCGCCATCACTCCCAGGCAGCGGCGGGTGATCTGCAGCTTGCGTTCGATCGGCTGGTAGCAGTCGGTGACACCGCTGATGGCGATCTTGCCCGGGATATAGCTCTTCTTGGCCAGTTCCTTTTCCAGCAGCTCCGGGGCGTTTTCTTTCACGATGATCTTCGATTCGAAATCGAGTCCGGCCGAGTAGCCGAGGTATTCGTGGTAGGTGCGGGCGAAGCAATAGGCGCAGCCGTGCTCGCAGCCCCGGTAGGGGTTCACGCTGAACTCGAAGGAGAGATCGTCGGCGGTGTTGCGGTTGATGATGGTTTGGGAGTCGTCGCGGAGAAAGGTGGTCCGGACCGGCCGTGGATCTTCATCGACCCAGGCGTCCTCATCCGTCTCGAAGTGAAGATTCTCAAAACGGTTCGCAGGATTTTCCCCGGTACCTCGACCGCGCGGTGCATGCATGGCGGGAACTCTAGAGTGGCACGTTCAAATGAACAGTATTCTTTGTTAAGGGCATATTAAGTATTCAGGTTGGTATGAAATTACTGACGCAAAATCGGCGGACTTCATGCGCCGCGGTCGTGGATGAACGAGCGTTCCCGTGGCAAAACGCACGAAAGCTGCTGCTTGGAACGCGGATGAAAAAGGAGGGCAGCAAGCGGCGTGACAGGACGCCCCCGGGAGAGAAACGCACCCTGGGGGAGTCGATCCAACGTCGCCTCAAGGGCATGA
>JAQGPE010000570.1 GCA_028293225.1 Akkermansiaceae bacterium
TGCTTTCTTCACCGGCTTCGGAAAGAACAAGAAGATCGCCCTCTTCGACACCCTGATCGAGGAGCAGAGCCAGGACGAACTGGTCGCCGTGCTCGCCCACGAAATCGGCCACTTCAAGCTGAAGCACATCCTCCAGCGCCTGATCACCACCCTGCTCCAGGCAGGCGTCCTGTTCTTCCTGCTCGGCCTGGTGATCGATCCCAACGGCCACTTCTCCCGCCTGTTGTTCAGCGCCTTTGGCGTCAGTATCATTTCTCCTTACGTCGGACTGGTACTGTTCGGCCTGCTCTTCGCTCCGGCCAGCCGGATCCTCGGAGTCATCGGCAATATGAACTCCCGCAAGCATGAGTTCGAGGCCGACGCCTTCGCCGCCAAAGCGATGGACGGCGGCGAGTCGCTGATCTCCGCCCTCAAGAAGCTCTCGGCCCGCAATCTCTCCAATCTCACACCGCATCCGCTGCGGGTCTTCCTCGACCACTCCCATCCGCCCACCCTGCAACGCATCCTGGCGTTGCGTCGTTTCTAAGCCGTTCGCCCTTTCTCCATTCCTATTATGTACGCTCCAGATCCCGCCCGCTACGATGGCCGCATGCCCTTCCACCGCTGCGGCGACTCCGGCCTGCTGCTCCCGGAAATCTCTCTCGGCTGCTGGCACAACTTCGGCCACGTCGATGACCAGCGGGAAGCCCGCGCGATCCTGCGCCGCGCCTTCGACCGCGGCGTGACCCATTTCGACCTCGCCAACAACTACGGTCCGCCTGCGGGCAGCGCCGAGGAAAACGTCGGCAAGATCCTGTCGCAGGACTTCGCCGCCCATCGCGACGAGCTGATCATTTCCTCCAAGGCCGGCCACCTGATGTGGGAAGGCCCCTACGGTGAATGGGGCTCCCGCAAGCACGTCCTCTCCTCACTCGACCAGTCGCTGAAGCGCCTGAAGGTGGACTATGTCGACATTTTCTACTCGCACCGCCCGGATTCCGAAACCCGCCTGGAGGAAACCATGTCCGCCCTGGCGACCGCCGTCAGCTCCGGCAAGGCGCTCTACGTCGGCCTCTCCAAGTATCCGCTGAAAATGCTCAAGCGCGCGGTGAAGATGCTGAAGGACATGAACGTCCGCTGCCTGATCTATCAGCCGCCGTATTCGATCCTCAACCGCTGGCCGGAAGCCGAAGGCATCCACGATTGGCTCGAAGACAAGGGCATCGGCTCGATCGTCTTCAGTCCGCTCGCCCAGGGCATGCTGACCGGAAAATACGTCGATGGCATTCCGGAGAACTCCCGCGCCGCCCGCCCGGAAGGCTTCCTGCAGGAGTCGCAGGTCGAAGCCCAGTTGGAGAAAATCCGCGCCCTGCACCAGATCGCCAAGGAGCGCGGCCTGTCGCTCCAGCATCTCGCCCTGCGCTGGGTGCTTCAGCAGACCGCCGTCACCACCGCACTCATCGGCGCCCGCACCGTCGCTCAGCTCGATGACTCCCTGGAAGCGGTTAAGGCTCCGCTGCTCGATGAGGAGACCCTTGAGCTGATCGACTCGATCGCCCCGGCGGTGAAGAAGGAAGCCGAAGGCTGATTTCTGTAACAAACGCCGTCCTCCGGACGTTCAGCATCCATTCCGACTCCAATGAAATCGATCCTCCGCATCTGCGCATTCGCCGTTCTAGCCCTCTCCTCCGCCCGTGCCGAGGACGGCAAGTGGGAAAGCATCTTCAACGGCAAGGACCTGGACGGCTGGACGCCGAAGATCCGCGGCCTCGCCTACGGTGAAGACCCGAACAAGACCTTCAGCGTCTCCGATGGAGTGATGAAGGTCTCCTACGCCAACTACAAGGAGTGGGGCGAAGCCTACGGCCACATCTTCTGGAAGACCAAGCTGTCCCACTACCGGATCCGTCTGGAGTACCGCTTCACCGGCCAGCAGATCAAGGGCGGCGCCGGCTGGGCGCTGGAGAACTCCGGGATCATGCTCCATTCGCAGGATCCGAAGACCATGGGCAAGGATCAGTCCTTCCCGGCCTCCCTCGAGTTCCAGCTCCTCGGTGCCGACAACTCGATGAGGATGACCGGCAGCGTCTGCTCCCCCGGCACCTACCTGTCGATCAAGGGCAAGGAAGATAAGACTCACTGCATCATGAGCACCACCCCGGCCGCGCCACTTGACGAATGGGTGGTCGCGGAAGCCGAAGTCCACGGCGGCAAGCTCATCAAGCACTTCATCAATGGCAAGGAAGGGATCGAATACACCGACACCAAGCTCGATGAAAACGACGGCGACGCCAAGCCGCTGATCGAACTGCAGGGCGGCAAAAACGACCTGACTGAAGGCTACATCTGCCTCCAGTCGGAGAGCCACCCCTGCGAATTCCGCAAGATCGAGGTGATGATCCTGGACGAGAAGTAAGCTCCTTCGCCCGCCAACGATTCAAAAAAACGCGCTTCCGGAAAGGAAGCGCCTTTTTGATGAAGTGGTATCGACTTCCGGGATCAGCCCGGCACGCCGTTCTGGATGATGTCCAGGAAGCTTTGCGGTTCCAGGGAAGCGCCACTGATGAGTGCCCCGTCGATGTCCGGGCAGGCCATCAGTTCGGCGGCGTTCGATGGCTTCACGCTGCCGCCGTACTGGATGCGGATCTTGGCCGCGCTCTCGGTGCCGAATTTTTCGGCGACCAGCGAGCGGACAAAGGCGTGGGCTTCCTGCGCCTGGGCGGAGGTCGCCGTGACGCCGGTTCCAATGGCCCAGACCGGTTCGTAGGCGATGACGGTGTCCTGCAGGTCGCGCTCGCTCAGGCCCGCCAGGCCTTCGCTGACCTGGGTGCGCAGCACTTGCTCCAGCTTGCCGCCTTCGCGTTCTTCCAGCGTCTCCCCGATGCAGAAGATCGGCTTGAAGTTGTATTCGCGCGCCTTGCGGAGCTTGGCATTGATGACCGCGTCGGTTTCCCCGTAGATCGCCCGGCGTTCGCTGTGACCGAGGATCACGTAGTGAACAAAGAACTCCTTCAACATCATGCCGCTGATCTCACCGGTGTAGGCGCCGGAGTCGAACTGGGAGCAGTTCTGGGCGGCCAGGGCCACCGCGGGAACATTGCCCAGCACTTCAGCGGCTTTCGCCAGGGAGACAAAAGGAGGCGCGATGACGATGTCGCAGGGGAAGGTGCGGTTCTGAATCTTGGAAAGAAGGCTTTTTGCAAAGTCCTCGGTTTCCGAGGGTCCTTTGTTCATCTTCCAGTTTGCGGCAAAGATCGGCTTGCGGTTCATGCGGTGGTTTACGAGCTATCGGTCAGCGGAAATCGGGCCAAGTCATGCTTCAGAAAGTGCAGCCACTCCTGGAAGCACTTTTCCTTCAAGCAATTCCAGCGAGGCGCCGCCGCCGGTCGAGATAAAGGTCATCTTGTCTTCCAGACCGAACTTATTGACGGCGGTCACGGAATCGCCGCCACCCACGATGGTCACGGCATCGGTGGCTGCCACGGCTTCGGCGATCGCCTTGGTGCCGGCAGCGAAGGAATTGATCTCGAACACGCCCATCGGGCCGTTCCAGAGAATCGTCTTGGAGGTCGCGATCTCCTTGGCGAAGTCGGCGATGGCGACATCGCCGATGTCGATGCCTTCCCAGTCATCCGGGATCGAGCCGCCATCGGCGTAAGGAGCGATCACCTTGGTCTCGGCGCCGTCCTTGAACTCCTGGGTGATGCGGTTGTCGGCCGGCAGCAGGAAGCGGACCCCCTTGGCCTCGGCCTTGGCCAGGATCTCCAGCGCCAGATCGAGCTTGTCGTTTTCGACCAGGCTCTTGCCCACGGCATAGCCTTGGGCCTTGCGGAAGGTGTAAGCCATCGCGCCGCCGATGATGAAGGCGTCGGCCTTTTCCATCAGGGCCATGATGACCTGAATCTTATCGGAAACCTTCGCGCCACCCATGATGACGAGGAAAGGTTTCTCCGGGGACTCCAGCCTGCCGACCAGGTATTCCAACTCGCGGGCCATCAGGAAGCCCATGGCGCTCTTGGAAACGAAGTGGGTCACGCCTTCCGTGGAAGCGTGGGCGCGGTGAGCGGTGCCGAAGGCGTCATTGACGAAAATCTCAGCCGTGCCGGCCAGTTCCTTGGCGTAGCCGGCATCGTTGGCTTCCTCTTCAGGATAGAAGCGGGTGTTTTCCAGCAGTAGGGCCTCGCCCGGTTGGAGGGCGGCGCGCAGGGCCGCGGTTTCGGGGCCCTTCGAGTCAGGGGCGAGTTTCACTTCCGTGCCGAGGATTTCGCTGAGGCGAACGGCGGCTGGAGCCAGCGAGAACTTGGCTTCCGGTCCGCCCTTTGGACGGCCGAGGTGCGAGGCCAGCACCAGCTTGGCGCCGCCGTCGAGCAGGTGCTTGATGGAAGGCACCGCGGCCTGGATACGGGTGTCGTCGGTGATGGCGCCGTCCTTGAGAGGAACGTTGAAGTCCACTCGGATGAGGACTTCCTTGCCGTTTACATCGAGATCACTGATCGAAAGCTTTGCCATGGGGCGGGAATGCCGCCCGAGGAGGGCCTTCAAGTCAAGTCTGGCGTCAGGTGGTTCCTGTCACGCTGTCATACCCATTTCACGGGGTTATGAACCCGGGCAGGCCTAACACACGTAGGGAGAGACCTATCCGGACCGTTGCGCCAGGCACTCCGTGGCGCGCTCCGACACCCACTCCGACCGATCCACGGCGAGCCGTTTCAGGATCTCCAGCGGGATCTTCGGGTGCAAGGCGATCCGGCCTCTCACCGATTCGTCGTCTTCGTCGCTCGCGAAATGCTCGAACAGATCGGACGGGAAAGTGTTTTTGAATGCGACGTCCAATCGGATCGCCGGATCTTCATCGCCGGCCAGCAGGCGGAGAGTTCGGTGGTCCAGCCGCTTGTTAGCGGCCACGGTCCTCTTCCATTCCGGATGGCGCAGAATGATTTCCTGCCAGATCTCCGGAGAAGCCGTGTCGAAGCGCAGGCGCTCACTGCCGGTTTCGTGATCCGCTTCGGCGAGGAGGAGGAACTCCGCCACCGATCCGATTTGTCCCCCCGCCTTCATGCTGCCGTTTGCTATCAGTTCCCCACTCCTTGATAAACTAAAATCGACCGTCACGGAGAACCGGAGCTGGCGCTTGGGAAAACGTCGGGCGAAAGGATCAGAGACCCTTATTCCCCACGTCGGAATGTAGGTCGACGACGCGGTTGGAGTAGCCCCACTCATTGTCGTACCAGCTTACCAGCTTGAAGAACGTCGAGTTCAGCTCGATGGAGGAACCCGCGTCGAAGATGGAGGAGTGGCTGTCGTGGATGAAGTCGGTGGAAACCACTTCGTCTTCGGTGTAGGCCAGGATCCCCTTCAGGTAGGTCTCGGAAGCCTTCTTGAGGGCTGCCTTGATCTCGGCCAGAGAGGTTTCCTTGACGGTCTTCACCGTCAGGTCGACGACGGACACGGTTGGCGTCGGCACGCGGAAGGACATGCCGGTCAGCTTGCCCTTCACTTCCGGGCAAACCAGCGCGACGGCCTTGGCGGCGCCGGTGGTCGACGGGATGATGTTGATCGCGGCGCTGCGGCCACCCTTCCAATCCTTCTTGGAAGGACCGTCGACCGTCTTCTGGGTCGCGGTGTAGGAGTGAACCGTGGTCATCAGGCCTTCGGCGATGCCGAAACCTTCCTTGAGCAGCACATGCACGATCGGAGCCAGGCAGTTGGTCGTGCAGCTCGCGTTGGAGATGATGTGGTGGATGGCAGGATCGTACTGATCGTCGTTGACGCCCTTCACGAAGGTGCCGTCCTCACCCTTGGCAGGGGCGGAGATGATGACCTTCTTCGCGCCGGCGGTGATGTGACCCTTGGCCTTGTCGGCTTCAGTGAAAAGGCCGGTGGATTCGATCACGACTTCGACGCCGAGTTCCTTCCATGGCAGGCCTTCCGGGGAGCGGGCGCTCACGACCTTGATGTCGTGGCCATTGACCACCAGGACGTCGTCTTCTTCCAGTTCAGGAGAGGACTTCTTGGACGTTACCGTGCCGCTGAACTTGCCCTGCGTGGAGTCATACTTCAGCAGGTAGGCGAGGTTGTCAGCCGGGACGATGTCACCGACGGCGACGACATTGAAAGTCGTTCCAAGATGGCCCTGCTCGACGAGGGCGCGGAATACGAGGCGGCCGATGCGCCCGAATCCGTTGATGGCGATGGTGGTCATGGTGGTAGTGCAGAGGGCCCGGCCGAGCCTTCAGGAACCGCCGGGCAAGCCGATTGTGCATGCGCTCTGACAAGCGTCAATGGCTCGTTAGGTCAGGCGGGGCGGATTGGGGCGAGCAGCGGCCATGCCGCCGGTTTCCGAATCGCCTACGGCAAGTGTCATGATCCCCCGCCCTGCCGAAATCGTATTCCTGGAAAGACCGCAGGCACCGATGTGGGACTCGGTGCCTGTGTAGGTCCTGGGTGAACAACCAGGGGGGTCTATCTTTGTGTCGGGTGCGCCGGGGCTCATCCCTTACAAGTCCAGATTCTGTACGATTTTTCGGGCTTCACCATTACGTCATCGCGGGAGATACAGTCTTCGCCTGCGACATGTGTTTTTGGACCTTCTCAACGTCGGCCAGAGCG
>JAQGPE010000606.1 GCA_028293225.1 Akkermansiaceae bacterium
AGTCCAAGCCTTGGTGAGGACGACGGTCGAAGTCGCGTCAACGCCAGCAAGGGAACCTGCGACCGTCGACACGGTGACCGTGTTGGTGGTGTTGGCGGTAACCAGACCAATCAGACCCTGCTGGGCACCACCGGTGACCACGAAGTAGTAAGGGGTCGCGGTGAACTGGGTGGCGGTCCAAGCAGGAGTGCCTGCGATCGTCACCACGTTACCGGCAACGGAAGCGGCGGTGCCGGTGAAGTCCGATTCACGAGCCAGCGGAATCGAAATGATCGAGTCCGTGTTGGCCTTAACCGCTGGCTGGCCCGCGGTCGTGTCGCCGAGGCTCACGTAGCCGACTGGAGTCGTGGTGGTGGTCGCAGCGGAAGCCGCGCCGACAGCAAACAACGCTCCGAGAAGCGCGTAGGGGTAGATTGATTTCATGACAGGACTGGGTTTAGATTTGGTTTTTGAGGGCGTCGAGCAAAATTTACCGGGGGGTGGTGACGCCCTCGTAACGAGAGATTTTTCCGCCAAGGTAAACGTCGTGCATTCAATACTGGATAAACTACGGTTCCTGTCTGACTGCAAGCGCAAAATGATGCAGCGCCGGCTCCGGGGGGTAAAATTTTTTCATCGTTCCTTGTTGAGCCATTAATTCGCTGGAAATCAGCAGCTTCTCACCAGGCCACCATGGCGCCAAAAGCCGCCATCCGGGCGTCCAAATCCGTGCTTTTCAGGGCCTCAAGACGCCGGGTGGAGAAGTCTTCGCAGGTAAAGGAGGCCAGGACCGAGCCGTGAACCACCGCACTGCGGATCACCTCGAAGCCGAAATCGGTCTGGCCGCTGGCCGCCAGGTACCCTGCCAATGCCCCGAGGAAGGTGTCCCCGGCCCCGGTCGGGTCGGCGACTTTTTCCAGCGGAAAGGCGTGGGAGCGGAAGAAGGACAGACCGTCGAGGCCGCCGTCGACCTTCGCGGAATCGCCTGCCGTCGAGAACAGCATGGCGCCGAATTCGCCGAGCTTGATGACCACATACTTCGGGCCCTTGGCCAGCAGGAGGCGGCCGGCCTGGATCAGATTGGTGGTGCCGGTGAAATCACGGGCTTCGCTTTCGTTGATGACGAAGAGGTCGAGATTCTGCAGCACTTGATGCAAACGCTCGTTGGCGATCGAGATCCAGAGATCCATGGTGTCGGCGATCACGAAGCGACCCGGCGCGGTGCACTGGGCCAGCATTTCCAGCTGGTTGTCCGGCGACATGTTGGCCAGGACCACGATCGGCGAATCCGCGATGCTCGCCGGGATCTTCACCTGCCAGCTCTCCAGGACGTTGAGGCCGACCATGTGGGTGGTGCGGTCGTTCATGTTGCGGAAGTACTCGCCGGACCAGGTGAAGGAATCGCCTTCCGAGCGCTCGACGCCGGTGAGGGAGATGCCGCGGCCTTCCAGCATCGCGAGATGCTGGGGCGGGAAGTCCTTGCCGACGATGCCGACGAGATTGACCGGCTGGGAGTAGAAGGAGGCGGCCAGCGAGGCGTAGGCGGCGGAGCCGCCGAGGAGATCGCGGCCTTCGGACTCGGGCGTTTTGACGTGGTCGATGGCGATGGTTCCCCCGACGACGATGGCAAGCGGTGCTGGCATGCCGTTAGAGACCAGACGGTTTGGCAGGGAGGCCAGCAAAAAGGTGAAGAGCGCTTAACGAAGCGTGCTTTTGGCGGCTGCGACCGCGGCCGGGATGTCGTCCGCGGTCAGCAGGTCGGAGACGATGACCACATGGCGGGCGCCGGCGGCGACGACTTCCGGGAGGTTGGCGCGCTTGATGCCGCCGATGCAGAAGACCGGGATGTGGGCGCCGACTTCCGCCTGGACGGCGGCGACCTGCTCCAGGCCGATGCCGGGGCGGCCCTGCTTGGTCGGCGTGGGAAAGAGCGGGCCGAAGCCGATGTAGTCGAAGCCTTCCGCCAGGGCTTCCGCGGCCTGGGCAGCGGAATGGGTGGAGCGGCCGATGAGCATATCAGGACCGACCTTGGCGCGGGCTGCGGCGAGGGTGCCGTCATCCTGGCCGATGTGGAGGCCGTCGGCGCCGACCGCGAGGGCGATGGCGGCGAAATCGTTGACAATGAAGGGGACCTTGGCCGCGCGGCAGAGCGGGAGGAGTTTGGCGGCGAGATCCTGAATGAGAGCCGTGTCGTGGCCCTTGGCGCGGAGTTGGAGGAGGTCGGCACCGCCGGCAAGGAGGCCGGCGGTAACGCGTTCGGCGTCCTGCGGTTTGACGTAGCCGAGGTCGAGGATGGCGTAGAGGAGCGGGCGGTCCGGGAAGGTCATGCGCTCAATGAATTGAAGTGCGGCCGGAGGCCGGGAGCTTTTTAGAGCAGCCGCGGGACGCGTCAGCCACTTGGCAGGCATCAGGCGGCGTGAAGCGAAGAATTCATGAAAGTGCAGCCTGCGGCTGTGAGCTTTCCGAGCTGAAGCGGGACGCGGCAGCCACTTTCGACAGGCGTCAGGCGGGCCTCTCTCTACCGGAGATCAGGCCTTGCGCTCTTCGAGGTAGCGGGCGACCCAGCCGATGTCGTAGTTGCCGGAGGCGAAATCGGGGTGGGCGATGATTTCCTGCTGGAAGGGAATCGTCGTCTTGATGCCGCGGATCATGAACTCGCCGAGGGCGCGCTTCATGCGGGCGATGGCGACTTCGCGGCTGGCGCCGGTGACGATCAGCTTGGCGATCATCGAGTCGTAGTTCGGCGGGACCGAGTAGCCGGAGTAGACGTGGGTGTCGACGCGGACGCCCTTGCCGCCGGGGGCGTACCACATCTCGATCTTGCCCGGGCTGGGAGCGAAGTTGTTGAAGGGGTCCTCGGCATTGATGCGGCACTCGATGGAGTGACTGCGAGGCGTGTTTTTCATGACGTGCTCACTGAGAGGCAGGCCG
>JAQGPE010000646.1 GCA_028293225.1 Akkermansiaceae bacterium
ACCTTCGACGAAGGTGAAACGCTCGTGGCCCAGGGCGGAGCCGAGTTTGTTGGAGCCCACGTCCATGCCGTAGACCTCCCAGTCGGTTTGCTCGAGAATCGCAGCGGTCAGGCTGTTGCCGATGAAGCCGTTGGCTCCCAGGATCAGTACTTTCATAGTCAGGTTCCGAAAAGGTTGCCGGTGCCTGGATGGGCGCCGGGAGGGTTGCACCACTCGGTGCGGGTCAGGGTCAGGGAGCCGTCCCCGGTCGCGACAACCAGGGGATCGGTGGAAAGGATTTCGCCCGGCGTGCTGCCGGTGAGTGCGGCGGGTTCCGCCCACCAGACCATCAGCTTCTCGCCGCCGACAAGGGTGAAAGCGCCGGGATAGGGGTCGGTCACCGCGCGGATCAGATTGAAGATTTCGCGGGAGGTCTTCGACCAGTCGATCAGGCCATCGGCCGGCTTGCGACCGCCGTAGTAGCTGGCCTTCGATTCATCCTGCACGCTGCCGGTGGCGGTGCCATCCAGCAGCGCGCCGATCTGGCGCTCCAGGACGATTCTCGCACAGGGCAGGACCTTGCGGAAAGCCTGCTCGGCGGTGTCTTCCGGGCTGATGTCCACGCCCTCCTGGTCGATGATTTCTCCGGCGTCAGGGTCCTTCACCATCCGGTGCAGGGTCATGCCGATCCGCGGCTCGCCATGCAGCACCGCCCAGTTGATCGGAGCCCGCCCGCGATAGGCCGGCAGCAGCGAGCCGTGCATGTTGTACGCGCCCAGCGGCGGGATCTCCAGGATCCGGGTGGAAATCATGTGCCGGTAGTAGACCGACAGGATCAGATCCGGCTTCATCGCGGTGATCCGTGCCCGCCACTCGCGGGTGCCAACCGACTCCGGCGTGTAGACCGGGATGCCGTGCTCCTCTGCGGCCAGCGCCGGGGTCTTGAACCAGATCTTTTCGCCGGGCGCGTCGACATGGGTGATCAGGCCGATCACGTTGTCGCCGCGCTTGAGCAGCAGGTCGAGGCAGGCATAGCCGACTTCGCTATAGCCAAAAAACAGGATGCGGGGGCGGCTCATTCGGAGGCGGATTCGAGGATGTGGCTCACCTGGTAGCGGGCTCGGTTGCGGACCACCTGGTAGGTGCGGCCCATGTATTCGCCGATCAGGCCAATGCCGACCATGCAGACGCTCACCAGGAAAAACAGGATCGCGAAGAGGGTGAACATGCCGCCTTCCTCCGGCCCGATCATGATCCGGCGCACGCCGAGCACGACCACCAGGATCAGGCTGCTCGCCGAACACAGCATCGAGAAGATCGTGAAGATCTGCAGCGGGGCGGTGGTGAAGTAGGTGATCAGGTCGAAGTTCAGCCGGATCAGCTTGTAGAGCGAGTAGTTCGAGACCCCGGCATGCCGTTCCTCATGCTTTACCGGAACCTCCGTCGGCTTCGTCGCCAGGCTGTAGGCCAGGGCGGGGATGAACGTATTGATCGCACCGCTGCGAACCACCTGATCGACCACCCGCCGCGAGTAGGCGCGCAGCATGCAGCCCTGGTCGGTCATGCGGATGCTGGTGGTGTGGCTGCGGATCTGGTTCATCAGCCGCGAGATGTACTTGCGGAAAATGCTGTCCTGGCGGTCCTGCCGCATGCCGCCGACGCAGTCGTAGCCTTCGTCGGTTTTTGCCAGCAGCACCGGGATCTCCTCCGGCGGGTTCTGCAGGTCGGCGTCGAGAGTGACGATGACCTTGCCACGCACCCGTTCCAGCGCCGCCATCACCGCCATGTGCTGGCCGGCATTCGCGCTGAACTCGATCACCCGCGTCACGTCCGGCCGCGCTTGATACTGCACGGCCAGTAGTTCGCGCGAGCGATCGGAGCTGCCGTCGTTGGTGAAGAGGATCTCGTAGCTCCGCCCGAGCGCGTCCATGACCGGATACAGCCGCTGGAAAAGTGTCGGCAGGTTCCCTTCCTCATTGAAGACGGGAATGACGACGGAGATTTCGACCAGTGGGGTGTCGTTCATCGCGAAAGCGCCGGTTCCAGGATCGAGGCGAGCGCTTTCACCACCCGCAGCGGGTCGGCGTCGCTCATCGACGGGAAGAGTGGCAGTGTCAGAATTCTGCGACATAGGGATTCAGCGTTGGGCAGGTCGCCCTCTTTCCAGCCCAGGGCGCGGTAGAGGGTGAAAAGGTGGATCGCGGGGTAGTGGACGCCGGTACCGATGCCCGCGTCTTTCATTTTCTCCATCACGGCGGCGCGGGTTTCGGCGCTTTCCGGCAGCACGACCTGGAACATGTGCCAGTTGCAGTTCGTGAAGTCGGCGAGGGGAAGTTCCAGGCCTGCGATGGGATGCCCGGAAAAAGCCTCGAAGTAAGCCTTCACCAATTGTCGCCGGCGCGCGGTGAATTCTTCGAGATGGGGTATCTGGCCGAGTCCGACCCGTGCAGCGACATCGGTCAGATTGAACTTCCCGCCCAGCACGGCGACATCCATGCCGTCCACTCCGGAGCGCACCACGCCTTGCAGGCGGTACTGCTCGGCCAGGAATGCCTCGGCGTCATTGCGCAGCACCAGGCAGCCGCCCTCGATGCTCGTGAGGTTCTTGTTCGGATGGAAACTGAACGAAATCAGGTCGCCTTGCGCGCCGATCGGCTTGCCGTTCCAGGTGCTGCCGAGCGACTGCGCCGCATCCTCGATGACCCGCAGGCCATGCTGTGCGGCGATTTCATAGAGCCGGTCCCGGTCCACCGGCAGGCCTGCCAGATCAACCGGCAGGATCGCCTTCGTCGCTGGCGTGATCGCCGCGGAAATCTTCTCCAAGTCAATGTTTCGCGTCACTGGATCGACATCGACAAACACCGGCCGCGCCCCGACCTCCAGGATCACATTGCTGCTGGCCACCCACGTCAGCGGAGTGGTGATCACCTCGTCTCCCGGCCCGATCCCGGCGATCCGCAGCGCAATCTCCAGCGTCGCCGTCCCGGAGTTGAAAACCCGCACCGGGCGACCGCCGAACAGCGCCGACAGAGCCGCCTCAAACTCCTTCACCTTTGGCCCCGAGGTGATCCAGCCGGAGCGCAGAACCTCGCACACACCCGCGATCGTCTCTTCATCGATCGTCGGCTGCGTCATCGGCAGAAAGGGCAGGGGAGCGCTCATGGGGCTTTGTCGGCAGGGTGGTTGGTCACGAGAAGGTAGCGGCCTTTTTCAGCGATCTTGCTGGGGCCGTCCTCCGGGAACCATTTCGCATACTCCCACTTGCGCAGGATCGCGTAGTGGGTGCCCGGATTTTTCCATTCGGCCATGAACTGGGCCTGCGAGAGGAAATACCGGGAGGAGATCTCCGGCTCGGCATTGATGCCGAACTCCAGCTCGCCCTTGTAGTCCACCACCTTCACCATCCGCTCCAGATACAGCGGCAGATCCTGGGGATAGAGCATCAGGCAGTAGACCTCGTCACCCGCATTGAGGCGCGGCTTCATGACCATCGCGAGACTCTTCGTGGAGCCGCTGTCATAGATGCTGCCGATCAGGTTCGCGCCGATCAAAAGAGTCACACCGGTCGTGGCCACCCCTGTCAACATCGTACGCGCCGCCCGTTTCCGGACTCCGGTGAAAATGACCGCGATGCTTGCCACGAATCCGCTCGCGAGCACCACTTTCAGCATCGTCAGGTGGCCGGCAAATTCCGGATGCGACTTCGGCGCTTTATAAAAGAGCAGCCCGACGGTCAGGGCCACGGCAACGCCGCCAAAACCGATCGCCGTCTTCCGGATCGTGAGGGCGGAGCGCTGCTCCCAGATCCGCCCCAGGCAACTTCCCAGCAGCACCGCCGCCGCCGGGAAAACCGGCAGCACGTACGGAATCAGCTTCGACTGCGACTTCGAGAAGAAAGCGACGATGAAAACGATCCAGATCACCAGGAACCAGGCGACGGAGTTCTCCTGCCGCGCCTTCCACCCGCCCTTCAGAGCGGAGGACAGGGCTTGCCAGCTAAAGAAAATCCACGGGAATAGCCCGCCGATCACGCATGGCAGCAGATACCACCATGGCTCATAACGGCCGTGAATGGTGGTGGTGAAGCGCAGGAAATGCTCGTGCACGAAGTAGAACCACAGGAAATCGTGGTTGGCCCGGGCCGCCAGAATATGCCACGGAGCGGCGATCGCCAGAAACAGCGCAATCCCGACGATGAGATAGGCCGGAAACAGCGACTT
>JAQGPE010000693.1 GCA_028293225.1 Akkermansiaceae bacterium
GGTTCTTGTTGTCCCCGGTGCGGCCCGGCACCACCGAGAGCTTGGAGCCGGCGGTCGAGCTGTCCGTCTTCGGCTCGAAATAGCGGCTGTGAATGAAAATCCCGGCGATGGCCACGACGTGGATCGCAAGGATGACGACCAGCGCGCGGGCGACGCCCACATTCGGGACGTCTCCCTCCATCTCAGGCATCGCGGGGGCGGAGGAGGTGGAAGCACGATGGCGCTTCCGCACGACATTCACGAAAAGAGTGCTAAGGGCACCCTTCTTCACGGACCGGCGTTTCACGGGTAGGCTTGGGTGTTTCATGGGAAAGATGAATCAGCGTAAATTCAGGACAAGTTCTCGAAAGGTATCCCCGCGCTGTTCATAGCCGGAGAATTGATCGAAAGAGGAAGTACCGGGCGAAAGCAGCACCGTGCCGCCGCGCGGCGCATGCCGCCGCGCGATCTCGATCGCCTCGGACAAGGTGGCGACTTGATCGACAGGCACCGCCTTGGAAAAAACTTCAGCCAGCGGCCCGGCGATCTGCCCGAAGGTCACCGCCGCCACCGCCTTCTTCGCCAGCAGCGGCACCACCGGCGCATAGTCCAGGCCCTTCTGCTTGCCCCCGGCGATCAGCACCACCGGCCGGGTCTGCGACCGCAGCGCGCTCTCCAGCGCATGCAGGTTCGTGGCCTTGGAGTCATTCAGGTACTCGACGCCATCCAGCGTCCGCACCAGCTCGCAGCGGTGCAGCGGCGGCGCGTAGCCATGCAACGCCCGGGCCGCCGCTTCCAGCGAAATGCCGATCGCCTCGCACGCCGCGATCGCCGCCATGGCGTTCTCGGCATTGTGCAGCCCGCGCATCCGCGTGGTCGCTTCCAGATCGAAAATCACCTCGCCCCGGCGCTTCAGCACCCGGCCGTCGGAGAACCATTCGGCGCTCTCGTCTTCCGTGGAAAACGTCACCGTCCGGGCCTTCAACGCCGGCAGCTTTTCACCCTGCCGCACGATCGCCGTGTCGCTCTCGCTCTGGTTGTCGAAAATCCGCAGCTTGGCCGCGAAGTATGCTTCGACCGTCGGATAGCGGTCCATGTGGTCCGGCGCGAAATTCAGCCACACCGCCACGTCCGGCCGGAAACTCCAGATCGTTTCGAGCTGGAAGGAGGAAAGCTCCAGCGCCACCGCGTCCGGCATCGGATCGCGCAGCACCACTTCGCAGAAGGGCACGCCATAGTTCCCGCACGCCGCGGCATGATAACCGCCGGCATTCAGGATCCGCTCGACCAGTTCCGTGGTGGTGGTCTTGCCGTTGGTCCCGGTGATCCCGATGACCTTGCCTTCGAAGTAACGGTAGGCGAATTCGATTTCGCCGATCGCCTCCCCCGCCCCGGCCGAGTAGGCCGCCACCAGCGGGCCGAAGGTGTCGATCCCCGGGCTGATCACCAGCAAGTCGCACTTCGCCAGCGCGCCACTCTCCGGAGTCGCCCCCGCATGCAGCAGCGCCCCGTTCGGCATGCCGTCGATCTTCTCCGCCGCATCGTGGACCTGGACCTCCGCGCCCTCGCACAGGGCGAGCGCCGCGGCAGCCCGGCCGCTGCGGCCAGCCCCGAGAACGATCACCGTTTTTCCAGTCAGGCTCATGGTGGGTCAGGCGATCTTCAGCAGCGCCAGCCCGAACAGGGCCAGCATGATGGAAAGGATCCAGAAACGGATGATGACCTGGCTCTCATGCCAGCCGCGCAGCTCGAAATGATGGTGGATCGGCGCCATCGCAAAGATGCGCTTCTTGCGCAGCTTGAAGCTCCCGACCTGCAGGATGACCGACATCGCCTCCATCACGAAGACCCCGCCGATGATCACCAGCAGCAGCTCCTGCTTCACGCAGATCGCCGCCGTGCCCAGCGCCCCGCCGATCGCCAGCGAGCCGGTGTCGCCCATGAAAACCTTGGCCGGGTGGCAGTTGAACCACAGGAACCCGAAGCCCGCTCCCGCCAGCGAAAGCAGGAACACCGTCAGCTCCCCCACGTAGCGGTTGTGCGGGATCACCAGGTAGTCGGTCGCCATGTAGAAGTGCCCCGCCAGGTAGGCCAGGATCCCGTAGGCCAGCGCCGCC
The DNA here is from genome assembly GCA_028293225.1 of Akkermansiaceae bacterium. Taxonomy (GTDB): domain Bacteria; phylum Verrucomicrobiota; class Verrucomicrobiia; order Verrucomicrobiales; family Akkermansiaceae; genus Haloferula. The sequence continues at coordinate 2,097 of JAQGPE010000693.1, forward strand.
GTGATGGTGCAGCCGGTCGCCAGGCCGTCCAGGCCATCAGTCAGGTTCACCGCGTTGGAACAGCCGATGATGATCGCCGCGAAGAACGGAATGGCCAAATAGCCCAGGTTCACCAGCGGCACTTTCAACAGCGGAAAGCAGATCTGCCCGATCTCGATCGGCTGCGTGCCCAGGCGGAAACCGGCGATGCCCAGCATCCGCTCGGTGTCGGAGGCCCCCAGTCCGGAAATCTCCTTCTTGAAGTAAATGAAGCAGGACGCCACCACCGCGATCACCAGCTGCCAGAACAGCTTGGTCTTCGCGCTGACGCCGTCGGACTTCTTGGTCTTGACCTTCTTGTAGTCATCGCAGAAGCCCAGCAGTCCGCAGGCCGCCATCGTGCAGACACAGACCGCGACAAAGGGATTCATCGGCCGCGAGCAGACCAGCGTGGAAATGATCACCGACCCGACGATCATCACCCCGCCCATGGTCGGCGTGCCGATCTTCTTGCCGTGCAGCTCCGCGAGCTTGTGGACCTCTGCCGCATTGCGGATCGGCTGGCCGACCTTCAGCGAAATCAGCCGGCGGATCACCCACGGCCCTACCAGGATGCTCGTACCAAACGACAGCAGGCACCCTACCGCCGCGCGGAAGGTGATGTACTGCAGCAGATTGAGGAAGCTGAAGGTTTGCGCCCACTTCTCACCGCCCTCGAGCGCGGTGTGCCACCATTCGTAAATCCAGTAGAGCATTTAGTTGTCGGGAGGAAATGCCTGGTTCATGACGCGCTCGATCGCCGCGCTGCGGCTGGCTTTGAAAAGAGCGATGTCGCCCGCGTGCAGGTTCGCCGCGAGCCAGCCGGCGGCTTCAGCGCCGTCGGGGAAATGCAGGGTCTGGCCGGCTCCGTCCGCGATGCCGCGCGAGCCTTCGCCCACCGCCAGCACCGTCAGGCCGCGCTCCGCCGCCAGCCGGCCCACCCGCAGGTGCGCTTCCGGGGCGTGCGGTCCGAGTTCGCCCATCCGCCCGAGCACCGCGAAGCGCCGGCCTTCACGCGCCAGCGGGGTTTCCGCCAGCGTCTCGATCGCCGCCGCCATCGACTCGGGGTTCGCATTGTAGGTGTCGTCGTAAACGATCACACCGTGCGAGGAGTAGCGGCGCAGGCGGCCGCTGGTCAGCTTGGTGGTGGTCAGGCCTTCCGCGATCGCTTCCGGGCTCATGCCCAGGAACCAACCGGCGCCCGCGGCCAGCAGGGCGTTCTTCACCATGTGCCGCCCGGTCACCGGGAGATTGACTTCCGCGACCCGGCGATCCTCGATCACCAGGGTAAAGCGGGTGTTGCCATCGTCCTGCTGCAGATCGTCGGCCCGCACCACGCCGCGGCCGTTGCCCACGGCGATCACCCGCGCTTTGGTACGGCGTTTGAAGTAGTCCAGGAAATCGCAACCGGCCGGGATCAGCAGCGCGCCTTCCGCAGGCAGGGACTTCGCCAGCGCGCCTTTCTCTTCCGCGATCGCTTCCCGGGTGCCCATGTACTCGATATGGGCGCTGCCGATGTTGGTGATGATCCCCAGCGTCGGCACCGCGATCTCGCACAGCGGCGCGATTTCACCAGGGTGATTCATCCCCATTTCGATCACTGCCGCCGTATGCGCCGCTTCCAGCGACAGCACGCTCAGCGGCACGCCGATGTGATTGTTCAGGTTGCCCTTGGTCGCACAGACATTGAAGGCCTTTCCCAGCACGGAGGCGGTGAAGTCCTTGGTGCTGGTCTTGCCGTTCGAACCGGTGATGCCGACGACCCGCAAGCTCCCGAGCGCGCGCACA
>JAQGPE010000694.1 GCA_028293225.1 Akkermansiaceae bacterium
GTATTGATCGGCCGGGAGAGTGGCGCGCATGGCATCGACCGCGGCTTTCTCGGTGCCCGGCTTCAGACGATAGAACAGGTTGTTGAAAACGTTGGATCGCTGGTCGTCCGGCAGTGCCTTGATTCGCTCTTCGGCGCCCTTCGGATCGCTTTGAAGCAGGCTTGTCATCAGGGAGCCCTCAAACTGGGCGCGGGTGGAACTTCTGCCGTCCAGAGATTTGCTGTCGAAGGTCCCGGCCTCGATCTGCCGCTCCATCCAGGCGGTCGCGGCGGTGAGGTCTTTCGCCGCCCATTTCTGGAAGGCATCGTTCAACTGCCAGGTCATGCGATCGCTGGCAATCCAGCTGGCAAAGCGCTCCATGACCTTTTCCGGATCTTTCTGCGCCAGCACGCCGATCAGCATGGACTCCAGCTGCGCCTTGTCGGCCTCGGTCGCATCCATGGCGGCGATTTCATCGAGCTGCGCCAGGAGCTCTCCGGCGGTCAGGCTGGTGAGCTTTTTCTGCATCTCGATCATCAGGCGCATGTCGGCCACGTCGCCGGTCCGGTTCTTCTGCATTTCCAGCACCTTCTTCCAGTCGATCTTCTTGCCTGCGACGGCGGCTTTGGGATCGTGAACACCCTTGCTGTTTTCAAGGGAAGACGAATAGGCCGCGCCGGCGTCGGTGTGGCGGGCGGAGTCGATCGAGCCGCGCAGGAGGTCCGATTCGCGTTCCAGAGAACCGAGCCGCTGGCGTTGATAGCCGGTCCAGAAGCCGCCGGCGACGAGCGCGACCACGGGCGGGAGGACGTGAAGGAGTTTCATGGGCGGAGGAGGAAGGCCGGATGAGGATCTGCGGCGCAGACCGGCCGCAGTATGGGATAAATCAGCGATGCGTCGCTTGGAAAATGTCTCCTGTGTTTGGAGCCGCGTGTCATGCTTTCAAGCGCGGCATTCGATCGATCATGACTGGAAACGCGTGGCGACATTTCCACGCGCCCCGGCGTTTCCTGCTTCGCTTCACCCGTCCCACCCGTACATCGTCCCGCCCGTGAACCCCGCCCTTGAAACCCTGATGCTGCCTTTTGCCGCCGGCGAAGTCCCGGTGCCGAAGTCGGCGCTGTTTCTGGGCGCGGAGCCGCACCCCGATCTGAAGTCCTGGCCGCTGCTGACCGGCTGGCAGCCGCAGAAGCCGCTGGCCGATGCCTGGGACAAGGCTGGCTTCGAGCGGGCCGGCGAGACCCACAGTGCCTGGCCGCTGGTGCTGCTGCTGCCGGGGAAGTCGAAGGAGGAGACGCTGGTGCTCTTCGCCAAGGCCCACGACTTGCTGGAAATGGGCGGCACGCTGGTGGTGGCGATGCCGAATACCGCCGGAGCGGGCCGTTTCGAGAAGGAACTGGCCGCCGCCGCCGGGGGCGTAACGACCTTTTCGAAGAACAAGTGCCGGGTTTTCCGGGCCACCAAGACCTCCTCTTGGAACGCCGGAACGCTGACCGCCTGGCGGGCGCTGGGCGAGCCGCGGAAGATCGGGGGCACGGAGTGGACGACCCGCGCGGGCATTTTCAGCCCGGACCACATCGATCCCGGCTCGGCTTTTCTGGTCGAGCACCTGCCGGCCAACCTGAAAGGCATTGCGGCCGATTTGGGCGCCGGCTGGGGCTTTCTGTCCAAGGCGCTGCTTGAAACCTCGCCGGATCTCAAGGCGGTGCACCTTTTCGAGGCGGATGCCCAGGCGCTGGACTGCGCGCGGACCAACCTGGCCGGTTCCTCCGTGGAGGCCTTCTTCCACTGGCATGACGTCGCGACCGGCCTGCCCGGCAAATATGAGGTGGTGGTGGTCAATCCGCCCTTTCACACCGGCCAGAACATCAATATTTCCCTCGGCTGCCGCTTCCTGCGCTCGGCGGCCGATGCCCTGCGGATCGGCGGCAAGCTCTTCATCGTCGCCAACCGGCAACTGCCCTACGAGGCGGAGCTCGACCGGCTGGGGCTGGTCTGGCGCAAGGTGGCGGAAAACGCGGCCTACAAGCTCCTGTTCGCCGACAAACGCCGCTGATATCACCCTTTACCGGTCCCTCCCATTTTATCAGGATGAAGCTCGTCAAACTGCTCGCCAACCTCGGCTACGGCTCCCGCAAGGACGTCCAGCGGACGATCCGCTCCGGCTCTGTCACCGACCTCGATGGAAACGTTCTCGGCGACAGCGATCTGCCGCCGGTCGAGACCATCCTTTTCAAGGGCGAGCCGCTCGATCCGCCGTTCCCGCTGGTCCTGGTGATGCACAAGCCGGAGGGCTACACCTGCAGCACGGACGACTCCGGTGACACGATCTATGATCTGCTGCCGAACCGCTTTTCCCTGCGGAACCCGGTCCTGAGCAGCGTCGGCCGCCTGGACAAGGAGACCACCGGCATGCTGCTGATGACCGATGACGGCAAGCTGCTGCACCGTCTGATCAGCCCGAAGCACCATGTGCCAAAGGTTTACCAGGTCACCCTCGACCGCCCTCTGGAGGGCCACGAGGCGGAGCTTTTCGCCAGCGGCACCCTGGTGCTGCGCGGTGAGGAGCAGCCGCTGCTGCCAGCCGTGATGGAGGCGACCGGCGAAAAGGAAGCCCGCATCACCCTGGAAGAAGGCCGCTATCACCAGGTCCGCCGCATGTTCGCTGCCGCGGGCAACCATGTGCTTGAGCTGAAGCGGGTCGCGATCGGAAGCCTGGCTCTTGACGAAGAACTGGAGCCGGGCGAATGGCGGGTGCTCGAGCCCGCGGAGCTGGCCCTGATCACCGGAAATCCCGTCCCCGCCGCCTGAAGTTCCCCGGCGGATCGCGGAGTTCCGCCTTGTCCGCCGCCTCCCGCCCCTTTAATCCCCGAACGCAGATGACCCAAATGCACCTCTACGAAGGCCTGCCGCTGTTTGGAACCGGCATTGTGCTGGGTCTGGCCTTGATCGCCAAGCACGCCTTGCTGCTGGTGAAGCCCGCCGAGTCCCAGGCTTTCCTGAAGACCTTTCCGCGCAACGACAAGCTCGGCCAAGTGCTGCTGGGCTTCGGCATGCTGTGGTTCTGGCTGCTGGTCGCGCCGCCGGACAAGGGCGTCCTGAGCTTTCTCTCGATGGATCTCGGCGAGTTCGACAAAATCAAGAACGTGCTGCGGATCGCCGTGCCGATCTCCATCGTGCTGGTCGGCCTCTCGGTGAAGGAATTTCTGGCCGTCCGCGCGCTGGGTCTGGTGGGCCTGATGGTCGCCGCGCCTCTTTTCGGTGCCGCTTTCCAGAAGCCGGTGGAAAGCCGCCTGCTGATCCCCATCTACGTCTACGGCCTGGTGATCGCCTCGCTGTATTTTGTCGGCATGCCTTATCTGTTCCGGGATCTGGTGACCTGGGCCTCGGCGTCCGCCTCCCGGTGGCGGAATCTTTGCCTGGCCGGACTCACGTATGGAGTTGCGGTCCTCGCCTGCGCTCTGCTGTTCTGGAAGGGTTACTAAGAGGGCCGGAAAGGCCGCTCTCCGAACCCTATTTCCATGAAGCGCGCCGCCCGGTTTTCCCTGCTCACCCTCGCCTCCCTCAGCGCTCCCGTCCTGGCCCAGGACGTGGAGAACAAGCTGCCTGAAATGGTGGTCATGTCGCAGCGGCGCGAGCCGGTGCAGGCCGTCCTCCACGAGTGGACGGCGGAGGACATCAAGAAAGGCGCGCCGCGCACCTTGGACGAGCTGCTCTCCGACGAGCCGTCCTTTTCCCTTTACCGCCGCCAGAACGCGCTGTTCGGCAATCCGACTTCGGCCGGGGTCAGCCTGCGCAACACCGGCGCCAGCGCGGCTTCGCGCACGCTGGTCCTGCTGGACGGCATCCCGCAGAACGATCCCTTCGGCGGCTGGCTTTACTGGGCCCGCTACGACTCGGAGTCGATCGGCTCCATGCGGATCGTCCCCGCCGCCCAGTCGGTGGTGTGGGGCAACCAGAGCCCGGCCGGGGTGGTCCAGCTCGACTCGCCCGATCCCTTTGTGGAAAGCCACACGCTGAAGGTCGGCGCGGGCAGCCAGTCGTCCTACGGGGTCTCCACGCACAACCAGATGGTCAACGACGACGGCTCGCTGGCGGTCGGCTTCTCCGCCTTCGGCTTTCACACCGGCGGCTTCGAAGGCATCGCGGAAGATCAGCGCGGCCCGATCGACAAGCGCCTGTCGCTGGATGCCCAGGGCGCGGATCTCAGCCTCGCCTGGCGGCCGCGCCAGGGCCTGACCATCGAGCCGCGCGTTTCCTGGTACACGGAGAGCCGCGACAACGGCACGCCGCTGACGGGCAACACCACCGAGGCGCTCGACCTGTCCCTGCGGGTGACCGGCGTGGAGAGCGACCTGACCTGGCAGGCGCTGACCTACTATCAGCACCGCGCCTTCACCTCGATCTTCTCCTCGGTCAATGCCACCCGTACTGCCGAAACGCCGTCGCTGAATCAGTTCGACGTGCCGGGGGAGGGGACCGGCGGGGCCTTCACGCTGAAGTGGGAGCCGAACGAGAAATGGACGCTGAACACCGGCATCGATTTCCGCTATCTCTCCGGCGCCACCAATGAGGAGGCCACCTTTATCTCGGGGCAGTTCACCCGTTTGCGCCAGGCCGGCGGCGACCAGACCACCACGGGGATTTTCGCGGCGGCCGGCTACCGGATCGACCCGGCGTCACGCATCGACCTCAGCGTCCGCGGCGATTACTGGTCGCAGGACAACGGCCACCGCGTCGAGCGCTCGCTGGTGAACGGCTCGGCGCTGAGGAATGAGTTCGACGGCGACCGCGACAGCTGGGAGCCGTCCGCCTCGCTGGCCTACACGCGGGATTTGACCAAGGATTTCCAGGTCAACGTTTCCGGCGGCAGCACCTACCGCCTGCCGAACCTCAATGAGCTCTATCGCCCCTACCGGGTGAAGAACGACATCATCGAGGCCAATCCCGGCCTGGACCCGGAGCGCTTTTACAGCGTGGAAGGCGGCTTCAAGTGGCAGGTGGCCAAGCCGGTGAAGGTCGAGGCTTCGGTGTTCCACCACACCATCAAGGACGCGATCGTCAACGTGCCGGTGACCGATCCGGACGAGATCTCGGCGATTTTCGGCACCATCCCGGCTGGCGGCTCCGGTTCGCAGCGGCGCAATGTGACCAAGGCGGAAGTCACCGGGGCGCAGGGCGCGATCATCTGGGACGCCCGCTACGACCTGCAGTTCCGCTTTGACGGCATCTGGACCGCGACCCGTTTCAGCGAGTCGAAGACCCAGCCGCTGCTGGTGGGCCATGAGTTCCCGCAGGCTCCGGACTTGCGCCTGATCGGCAGCACCACCTGGAAGCCCTGCGACAAGGTCGAACTGAGCGCTGGCGTGGAATACGGCAGCCGCCAGTTCGACGACGCCCTGGGCCAGCGCAAGATCCCGAGCTACTGGACCGCCCGTCTCGGCAGCTCATGGGAAATCGTGGAAGGCATCACCGCCTTCGCTCGCCTGGAAAATCTCTTCGATGCCGAGATCGCCACCGGTCAGTCGACCGATGGCATCCGCAGCGTCGCCGCCCCCCGCTCGCTCTGGGCCGGCGTGGAGTGGAAGTTCTGAGAACGGAGGGGGGACACTCTTGTCCCCCTGCTAAGCAGGTTGATTTGGTTGAAAGATCACATGTTTAACCTCTGGCCTCTTCCTCCAACCACCCACTCAACAGACGTTTCCCCCAAACCAAATCTTCGAACTCAGCAGGGAGACAAGTGTCTCCCCTCTGTTCCTTGAGTTGCGCGGCCGGCTCGCATCGGTTAGATCTTATTTGACGGATGAAACGCATTTCTTTTTTGGCGATGGGGCTGAGTGTCCTCGCGGTGAGCCGCGCGCGAGCCGAGCCAATGCTGCTGTCCGCCCCGGTCGATGCGGTGCTGACCACGCCGCACCGCACCGAGAAGATCGCGGAAGGGCTGATCGTGCCGTGGGAGCTGCGCTTCCTGCCGGACGGGCGGGAGATTTTCACCGAGCGGATCGGCCGGGTGCGAATCATCCGCGACAACCAGGTGCTGCCGGAGCCGGCCCTGACTCTCCCCGCCGCCCAGGGCAACAAGCTGGGCATGCTGGGCCTGGCGCTGGCGCCGGATTTCGCGACCACCGGCTTCATCTTCCTGGCCTGGGATAAGAAAGTCGAAGGCGGCTTTGAGCTGCGGATGGAGCGCTACCGGCTCGACGGCGATAAGCTGGTCGAGCCGAAGACGATCATCGAGGGCATCCCCGCCAATCAGAACCACACCGGTTGCCGCCTGGAGTTTGGCCCGGACGGGATGCTCTACATGACCACCGGCGATGCCGACCAGCAGGATGGCGTGCAGCGGCTGGACCGGCTGCAGGGCAAGATCCTGCGCTTCAAGGCCGACGGCTCCGTCCCGGACGACAATCCCTTTGTCGGCAAGGAAGGCGCGCGGCCGGAGATCTGGTCGTACGGCCATCGCAACCCGCAGGGCCTCGCCTTCCAGCCCGGCACCGGCCGCCTCTACGAGTCGGAGCACGGTCCGTTGCACGGGGATGAGCTGAACCTGATCGAAAAGGGCGCGAACTACGGCTGGCCGGTGATTTCGCATCACCGCGAGGCCGGGGGCATGCGCACCCCGCTGGTGGAAATGACCCCGGCGGTCGGCCCGGGGCGGCTGCTGTTTTACCAGGGCAATGCCTTTCCGGAGTTGCGCGGCACCCTGCTGCTGGCCTGCCTGCGCGGGGAGGGCGTGCTGCGCTTTTCGCTGGGCGGCGGGGGCCTGCCGCAGCATGTCGAGCGGCTCTGGCACAGCAAATGGGGCCGCATCCGCTTCATCACCGAGGCTCCGGACGGCGCCCTGTGGATCGGCACCTCCATGCAGGATCCCAACGAAGGGCATCCCGGCGAGGGCGATGACCACATTTTCCGGCTGGTCCCGGATCCGCACGGCACGGTCGATCAACTGGCGGGCGTGGAGTCGAAGCCGATTCTGCTGACTCCGCAAACCCGCGATCCAGAGACGCTGGTGGCCGCGGCCTGCGCCGCCTGCCATGGCGCGGGACTTGCCGGTGGCGAGAAACGCAGCCTTTTGTCAGGAGATCTGAAATACACGGCTTCGCTGGATACCTTGGAAAAAACCATCCACGACGGAGTCCCCCAGGCGGGCATGCCCCCGGCCAGCGGCCTATTGAGTGACGACCAGATCAAGGTCCTGGCTGATTTCATCCGCTCGAAGCGCAAGTGAGGGGAAATCCGGCAGCGTTGTTCACTTCCCCAATTTATCGGTTTCCACCTTTGGGAGGTTTTCCGCAGACAGTTTCAGCGGCATGCTTTGCCGGTGTTCCTCGCCGCTGCCGGTCACGATGACATAGAGATTCACGGTATCGGGTCCGGAAAAGTAGATGGCCCGGTGGTTCAGAGCTCCGCCCAGGATGCTTTCCGGCACGGTCCGCAGGCTTCTGTCGTCTGCGCGCCAGACCCATGCCTGCCAATGGCCCGGTGCGTCGCCGTCTGCGCTCCGGGTGGTGAGGACCAGATAGCGGTTGTCCGGACTCCACTGCATTTCCGCCACTCTTTGTCGCGGACTATCGTAATGCAGAATTTCCTCTCCCTGGCGGTCCGGCGTGCGGATCACGAGCCGGAAGCCGTCGAGGCCGGTCTGCCACGGAGACCCCTCGTCCGGAATGCATCTCGCGGCGGCAAACCATTTCCGGTCCCGCGAGGCAAGGGTGAGGACGGGCGGAATCTCGTCCGGATCGCTCGCGGAACTCTCTTGGGGCATTGCCAGGAACTCCTGTTCCAAGGGCACGGCAATGGCATGGTGAGGATTGGAATCCTCATCATCGCTGCTGCTCTCATGGACTTCCAGCATGGCGGTGTTTGGTCCGGTAAATCCGATGCCGGACCCGGTGACAGAGGTGTCGTCGCGATAGTTGGACAGGCGGCGCAAACTGCCATCCGGGCGGCAGTAGACGAAGGTGGCTTCGTTCATTGGGCTATGACCGCCGCTGCTGGAGGTGATCAGCACCAGAAACTTCGAGTCGGGACTCCACCGCATTTGATCCACGCCGCGCCGGGGGCGAAGTTCGATGGAGTACCGGGTCGCTCCGCTGTCCGGGGACAGGATGGTGAGACGAAAGCTGTCTCCGTCGCGATTTGAGGGGTGCCCAGGATAGGCGGTCCGGAGCGCCACGGCTTTCAGGGTCCCATCGGGAGAAGTCTTTTCGATGACCGCGGCCGGGCCGT
>JAQGPE010000724.1 GCA_028293225.1 Akkermansiaceae bacterium
TTCGGAGGGGTCATAATGGCAGATTCATTTGGGGACATTCGGCTGTGATCCGAGCTTTGCGGCGCGCCTGCCGGTCCTTCGCATCGTGCCGGTTGTGGCAACGCTGACAGAGGGCGGCGAGGTTCAGGAATGAACAGGCTTCCGGCCTGTCATCGAAGACGTGGGCAACAGTGAGTACGACCTTCGAGCCGGTGATCGGGTGGGGCTGATAGTTCTCCGCCCCGCACCACTCGCAGCGGTTCCTTGCCCGATAGAACCGGATGAAGCGGCTGCGCAGCTTCCAGTCCTTCGGGTACCGCGAGCGGTTTTCGGGGCGGATTGGCACGATTCAGAGGAACGCGGGTTCTTCCTTATCGCGGAACTGGGCGTTCGCCGCGGTCTTGTCTCCATCGAAGTCGAGGATCTGCTGCGACCTCTCGCCCTCGATGTAGCGCTCTGCCTCGCGGAGGGCGGTTTTCACCAGCTCGGCAGACTTCGGGCTCACCTCCAGCTTGCCGCTCTCGCCGTCGCCCGGAGGATCGATCTTGAAGAAGGGCGTAGCCATCGGGTGAAGATGGCCGCCGATCGTATCGAGCGCCTTCTGAAGACCGAGGGATACGGCACGCGTGCCGTTCTTCGTGACCGTCAGGGACAGCTTCGTGATGTCCAGGCCTTCGACGTAGCTCTTTGCCCAGCCCATCACCTCGCAGGCGACAGGGCGGAGGGCGCCGAAGGCCTCGTAGCACTCAGGGAGTGGCTTCTCCGCCGTGCTGGTGCTGGTCTCGCTCTGGGGCGCGGCCGGGTCCTCGCTGCCGGGGTTAAAGACGACGTGGCTCTTGATGACCTTGCGGCCAAGCGTGAATGACTTCAGTTCCATGGTATTTCGGTGTTCGGTTTGGTTTCAGTTCAGGGATTCAGGAAAGGGCTTCTTCGCAGGCGGTCACCAACTCGGTGAAGGCCTCGTGAGATCCGCCGGTATCGGGATGGCGGCGCTTTGCCAGTTCCCGAAAGGTCGCCTTGATGACTTCCGGGGGAGCTTCTGGAGTCAGCCCCATGACTTCGTGCTAGGGTTTCTTGGCGCCGGGCGCAGGCAGAGCGGCGAAGCCGGTAAAGGCGCGGTCGAGCATCTCGGATGAGCCCCAGCGCTCAATGCCCCGGAGGGCTTCAATGGTGCGCTGAATCGCCCGCATGTTTTTCCAGACGCGATCATACTTGTCGCAGGCGAAGCACTGCTGCTTGCCGTTCCGTTCGAAGTAGACGGCAACGCCTGGGTCAAGCGGAGGGCGGCCATCAGCGCGAGGGAAGCCGTCTTTGCGAAGCGGGATGTCCGTAGAGATGATGATGCTTTCCCGAAACGTATGGGTGCGGGATTCTTTGCCCAAAACGAGCCGGTCAATCTCCGCGATCAGTTCTTCCGTGACCTGCCCCGGAGTACCTTGAAAATAGCCGTGCTCGCGGGCGCCGCGGTGGCGCGGCCAGCCTTCCGGCCAGCAGAGAGGAAATGCGTCAATGCTCACGCGGCCACCTCCGATCCGAAGTAGGCGTTCCACACGGCGGAGAGATCTTCCTGCTGGCGCTTCAGTTCGGCGGCCAGGGCGAGGAGTCCGTCCTCAAGCTGCCTCGTGAAGTCGTCGCGCTTCACCAGCACGTGAAAGGGCGGAATGTTCGGATGCCAACTCCAGAAGTGCCATTCGTCGGCGCCGGTCACGATCATCGAGGCGTGAACCTGGCAGCGGTATTCGTCGGGCAGCACGGCCTCGCGGAGTCGCTTGATCTGGATCTTCCCGGAAGGGCATTTCATTTCCAGGCCGACCTCGAATCCATCCGGAGAGCAGCCGAGCAGGCCGCTATCGTGGAGAATGAACCCGACCTGTTTCGTTTCCTCGCCGGTGTGAACGGAAAAGGCTTCGATCGCCTCCGGCTCGCGAAGGGTCCCGCGCTTCATCCAGTAGTCCTCATAGCTCGGCGGGCAGTCGTCGCCGTCGGCGGACTCACCCAGCTTCGTGTCGATCAGGTTCTGGCGAGCGGTCTCCGCCACCTTGCCGGCGTTGAAGACGAACGGGCCGATCTCGGAAGCGGTGATGACTCCGCGGCGCGCGGCGAACCATTCTGGCGACCGCTGGGGCATCGTGAGGATCTTCACCCTTCACCTCCCTCTACGACCTCGAAACGGAGAAGCTTCAGGAACTGGCCGTCCTGTTCAGTCCAGATGCGAATGAAGGTGCCGGATTCGATCTGCATCAACGCCTCGCCATCGGTGGCCGAGAAGGTCGAGCACACGCAGTTCGATTCGGTCTCGGTGTCGAAGGCCGCATCGTAGCGCTTCCACTTCTTGGAGGCGTTCGCCGCGCTCTCGGTGATGCGAGTCTGAGTGAGGCGCACGACGATGCCGTCGTCATTCTCCGGCGGAGGCTCGACGTCGATCGCATTGGGCTGTGAAGCGAAGGGGTTCTCTTTCGGCGGGGCCGCGCTGGTGACGTCGATCGTGTCGTTCGCCATTCCGCGCGCGAAACTGTGTTCGTCGTCGGTGGTGACTGCATCCCGAATCTCCGGTGAAAGTGTGAGCCACTTGCTGAGCCGCCGGAACACGGTCTTCTTCGCCATCTCGTCATAGTCGGTCTTCCACGGCCCAGCGTTGCCGGACCTGGAGCGCTGGCGGATGCTCTCGATGTCCTCCTTGCTCATTACCTCCGCCTTCGTGGTGCCGTCCTTGAAGGTCACTCGAGCGTAGTAGCAATAGGCGTTGCCGCGGGGTGCGCGGAAGTCGATGCGGTGTGTTACTACCTCACCGCGGTCATACTCGAACATGTCGTTCTGACAGACCTTGTCGGCGTGCAGGTTGGAGACCAGGCCGGACCGCATGACCAGCTCGACGAACCCCTTGTAATCGACGATCAGGGTGCACTCCTTGCCATAGGGGATCAGATGGGCGCGCCGGCCGTCCGGCTCCAGCCCCATGGATGAGAGATCCATCAGGCACTTGAAGAGGCTTTCCTTCGTGCAGTCCTGGAGCTTCGGCGTACGGCTCAGCGCGGTCATGGCGACCCGGCAGAAGCGGTCAGGTGTCAGGTGCTTCGGCAGAGCGGCGGCGAACTGGGCGCGGCCTGCGTCGCTGTTGAGGATGGCGCGGACGCTCTTCGGATCGTCGGCCAGATTGGTAAGGGCGGTGGTTTCTGTGCTCATATTCGGTGGTCTTGAAGGGCGAATCAGGCTGGTCGCTACCAGCTACTCCCAAGGGTGCGCTTCTACGATTGTGCCCCAGGGCGGAACTTCCTTGCGCGCTTGTTCCCGCGCTTCCCGCCGGTCGCTTCCCGGCTGTTCTGATTCATTGAAAATTGGTGAGGTTTAGAATCCCCGGCGGCATCCGCGGGCCTCGATGCAGCCCCACACGAAGCAGGCGATCGAGAAGACCAGGCAGACGGCGGAGACATCGTAGTTGCCGGTGGTGAACGCCCCCGCTCCGGCGAAGCCGAAAAGGAAGGAGGCTCCGAGGCAGATCAGGGCGGCGAATGCGGAGGAGATCATGGGGTTTCGGTGGTGGTGGTTTTCCGTCGTTCGGCTTCTTCTTCCATCAGGGCCCGGCGCTCAGGCCA
>JAQGPE010000757.1 GCA_028293225.1 Akkermansiaceae bacterium
ATATTGAACCAGCGCAGGGTGATCTTCCCGCCGCCGAAAACCCCGCCGGTGGAGTCCACCACCACCGCCTCGTAAAACATCCGCCGCCCGCCGAAGCCGCTCTTTTTCGCATCGATCACCATCCCGCGCAGGCACACCGCCGTCGCACTGGCGTAGGTGGGAAAGGCATCGAACCGCCGCCGGTCCTCGTAGCGACGGGGCAGCCAGTCAAGCAAATCCCCCGCCAGCCGCAGGCCCGCGGCCGCCAGCGCCTCCACCTCCTTGCGCGGAATGAAGTCCAGAGCGGCGATTTCCAAAGTAGGCGTGATGCTCCCCATTTCGCTGATTTTCCCGCCCCCGCCGTGGGAGCGCGTGCACCGGAATACAAAGCCCCGCGCCCGCCGCCAACTCCGGTGTGCCGCCCAGAAGGCCCGATCCAAGAAAAATTAACCGCGAATGGACGCCAATGGACGCGAATCGTGGAAACTCCAGAGCTCCCTCCCCGCCCGGATCCGTCGCTCCGATGCCACTCCGCCCCCTGCGCCATCTCCCTCATTTCTTCCCCATTCGCGTCCATTCGCGTCCATTCGCGGTTTCGAAATCGAACCCGCCCACCCCGCCCCTCTCACTCGCCGCCCTTTCTTTTTCCGTGATTTCCGTGTAGTTGCTGCTTTCACTCCGCCCGCCGCCGCCTGTCCCGCCCGCTTTCCCCGTCCCGTCCCGCCGCCCATGTCCACTTCCCTGACCCGCAATTTCTCGATCATCGCCCACATCGACCACGGCGAGACAACCCTGTCCGACCGCCTCCTGGAAGCGACCTCGACTATCACCCAGCGCGAAAGCAAGGACCAGCTGCTGGACTCCATGGACCTGGAAAAGGAAAAGGGCATCACCATCAAGTCCCACCCGGTGGCGATGGAGTACAAGGCCAAGGACGGCATCACCTATAAGCTTAACCTGCTGGACACCCCCGGCCACGTCGACTTCTCCTACGAGGTCGCCCGCTCGCTGGCCGCCTGCGAGGGCGCGATCCTGATGATCGACGCCGCCCAGGGCGTGGAGGCCCAGACCGTCGCGAACCTGCATCTCGCCCTTCAGCAGAACCTGGTCATCATCCCGGTCCTCAACAAGATCGACTTGCCCGCCGCCGACGTGGAGAAGTGCAAGAAGCAGCTGGAGGAAATCCTGGCCATCCCGGCGGAGGACGCCATCCCCGCCTCGGCCAAGATGCACATCGGCATCATCGAGATCCTGGAGGCCGTCGTCGCCCGCGTCCCGGCCCCCACGGAGAACCCCGACAAGCTCCTGCGCGCCACCGTTTTCGACTCCATCTACGACACCTACCGTGGCGTGGTCTCCTATGTCCGGATCTTTTCCGGCACGGTGAAAAAGGGCCAGCGCGTGAAGCTTTTCGTCACCGGCAAATCCTACGAAGTCAAGGAAGTCGGCGTCTTCACCCCGCGCATGAGCCCCCGCGACAAGCTGGAAGCCGGCGACGTGGGCTACGTCATCGCCAACATGAAATCGGCGGACGAAGCCAAGATCGGCGACACCCTCACCGACAACACCCACCCCTGCGCCGAGGCCCTGCCCGGCTACAAGGAGATCCAGCCGATGGTTTTCTCCGGTATCTACCCCATCGACGCGTCCGACTACGAGGCGCTGAAGACCGCGATGGGCAAGCTGCAGATCAACGATGCCGCCTTCACCTACATGCCGGAAAGCTCCACCGCGCTGGGCTTCGGCTTCCGCTGCGGCTTCCTCGGCCTCCTGCACATGGAGATCATCCAGGAGCGCCTGCGCCGGGAGTTCAACATGGACGTGATCAGCACCTATCCGTCCGTCATTTACCAGGTCACCCAGACCAACGGCGACGAGATGATCGTGGACAACCCGTCCTTCTTCCCCGAGCAGCAGACCATCCAGGAAGTGCGCGAGCCGCTGGTGAAGGTCTTCATCATGATCCCCGGCGACTACATCGGCGACATCATGTCCCTGGTCATGGAAAAGCGCGGCGACGTGGAAAATACCGAGACCATCGACGACACCCGCGTCATGCTCACCTGCCTGCTGCCGCTGGCGGAAATCCTGGTCGACTTCAACGACCGCCTGAAATCCTGCACCCGCGGCTACGGGTCCATGGACTATGAGCACGCCGGCTACCGCGCCGCCAACATGGTCAAGATGGAGATGATGATCGCCGGCGACCCCATCGAGGCCTTCGCGACCATCGTGCACCGCGACAAGGCCGAAGGCTACGGCCGCGCCCTGGCCGCCCGGTTGAAGGAAGTCATCCCGAACCAGCTCTTCGTCGTCGCCATCCAGGCCTGCATCGGCGGCAAGATCATCGCCCGTGAAAGCATTTCCGCGATGCGCAAGGACGTGACCGCCAAGTGCTACGGCGGCGACATCACCCGCAAGCGCAAGCTGCTGGAGAAGCAGAAGGAAGGTAAGAAGAAGATGAAAGCCATCGGCAAGGTGAACATCCCCCAGGACGCCTTCATCAAGGTGCTCAAGAGCGGGGATTGAGGAGGGTGAGGTCAGAGCCGAGGGGGACCCTATCCGGCGCGTCAGAGATCCCTGAGAGACAGCTTGCCTTTTCCCCGGAAAAGGTTCAGTATGCTTAAATGAAGCGGCTCCTGTGTCTGCTGGCGGCGGGGATCCCGGTCTTTGGAACGGAACTCCCGCCGTGCCTCAGCCAGGGGACTCTGGTGAGTTCGGAAATGGCTGCCGGGGAGGTGGGCGAAGGCGTGCAGGTTCTGGATCTGCGCCCAAAGGCCGACTGGGACAAGGGCCACCTGCCGAAGTCCAAGCAGCTGACCCTGGCGGACGAGAATTTCACGGAAAAGGTCAAGGCCATGATGGACCCGGCCAAGCCGCTACTGATCTACTGCCGCAGCGGCCGGTGCAGCCCGAAGGCGGCCAAGCTGCTGCGCGAGGCCGGCTTCAGCCACGTCGATGAGCTGGAAGGCGGCATGGACGCCTGGGAGCAGGCCGGCCGGCCGGTGGAGAGATGAGACGGAAGACTTCAAGACGCTAGACGCTAGACTTGAAGGAAGACATCGGTCGCTTCGGGCCAAGGTCACTGATGGACAGATTGACTGACTACGCTGATTGGAGGCAGGGGTTTTGGTGAACCTCTCCCGCCGGGACCAAGCCTTTCCAGGGCAAGGTGGGGATTGACGGCTGGGGCTGGAGGTGGCGAGGTCTGGGGTGATGCCGGAAGTGAACGATCAGGAGCCTTTCATCCGCGTGCGAGGGCTGGAGCAGCAGTTCGGCGAGCAGAAGGTGCTGCGCGGGGTGGACCTGGACATTAACCGCGGGGAGACGCTGATGCTGCTGGGGGGATCCGGCGGCGGGAAGTCGGTGCTGCTGAAGCATCTGCCGGGTCTGCTGACGCCGAAGGCCGGGACGGTGGAGGTGGACGGGGTGGAGATCGGCTGCATGAGCGAGCGCCAGCTGGCCCCGGTGCGGCGCAAGGTGGGGATCATGTTCCAGAACGGCGCGCTCTTTGACTCGATGAGCGTGGGGGAAAACATTGCCTTTCCGCTGCGGGAGCAGGGGGTGAAGGACGAAAAGGAGATCCGCGCGCGGGTGGCGGAGGCGCTGGAGATCGTGCGGCTGCCAGGGCAGGAGGACAAGATGCCGTCCGACCTGTCCGGCGGGATGCGCAAGCGGGTGGCGCTGGCGCGGGCGGTGGTGGGCAAGCCGGCGTGCGTGCTCTACGACGAACCGCACGCAGGGCTGGACCCGGTGACGGCGGACTCGATCGACCACCTGATCAAGGAGCTTCAGGAGACGCAGGGGATGACGAATGTGGTGATCACGCACGAGATGCGGAGCGTGTTCCACATCGCGGACCGGATCGCCTTTCTGCAGGAGGGGCTGGTGTACTGGACCGGCACTCCGGAGGAGCTGAAGGCCTCGCAGGATCCGGTGCTGAGCGGCTTTATCATCGGGGACTCCGGGGAACCGTGGCCGGAGGGAGACGGGAGAGCGGAAGAAGCAAGACGCTAGACTGGAGGGAGGGAAGGAGGCTCTTCCCGCAGTTCCTGCCTGGGATCACTGATTGGACTGATTAGCTGATGAAAGGCGGGGAAACCGGATTTGAATCGAGGGAGTGGCGGAAGGTTTTCAGTGAATCGCGCCGCCGCCCTATCTGATTGATTG
>JAQGPE010000764.1 GCA_028293225.1 Akkermansiaceae bacterium
CGCTCTCGCCTACGCCGGCGACCTGCGCCCGGCTCCGCCTCCGGAAATGAATGCCGCTCCCACCGGCGCCGCCCTGCTGGCGTCGCTGGTCGAGGGCCTGAAAAACTGGGAGCAGGGGACCCTCGCCCTGGCCGAACCCCATTTCCGTTTTTTCATGCGCGCGGACACCAAAGGCGCCGATGCCTGGGCCGCGCCCTATCAAACCCTCGTGGCCGGCTACCTGGAGGATTTCGCCACCCTGACCCAGGCCGAGCCCAAGGAACTGCCAACGACGGCCAAGGATTGCAAAGCCCTGGTGGACGAATACCACGTCCTTCACGACCGCCTGAAAACCAAGGGCCGCGCTCCTTTCAATGTCCGCGTCTGGCAGCTCGAGCTCGAAAAGCGCGCCCGCGAGCTGGCCACCCGCTGAGCCGCGCCACCCGGGCTTGCCAGCGTCCGCCGCAGCCGCCAGCCTAGCCGCAGATTTCCCCATGGCAGAATACACCGAAGCCGACATCAAGTCCCTCGACTGGCGCGAACACATCCGTCTTCGCCCCGGCATGTACATCGGTAAACTCGGCGACGGCTCCTCGCCGGACGACGGCATCTACATCCTGCTGAAGGAGGTCATCGATAACTCGATCGACGAGCACATCATGGGTCACGGCAAGGAGATCCGCGTCAGCATCGACGAGTCCAGCCGCGTCGAGGTCCGCGACTTCGGCCGCGGCATCCCCCTCGGCAAGCTCTACGACTGCGCCGCCCAGATCAACACCGGCGCCAAGTACGACAGTGAGGCCTTCAAGAAATCCGTCGGCCTCAACGGCGTCGGCATCAAGGCGGTCAACGCCCTCTCGGAGTTCTTCGAAATCCAGGCTTGGCGCGACGGCCAGACCAAGACCCTCGAGTTCTCGAAGGGCCAGGTCACCGTCGACATGAAGAACCCGCTCAGGGAGGAGGCCCCCTCCGGCACCCGCCTGGCCTTCGACGTCGACCGCACCATCTTCTCCCCGAAGATCAAGTTCAAGGACGCGACCGTCGAAAGGATGTGCCGCTACTACTCCTACCTGAACCCGGGCCTGAGCATCGTTTTCAACGGCAAGAAGTTCAAATCGAAGGACGGCCTGCTCGACCTGCTCCGCGAGGAAATGGAGAACGAGGCGCTCTACGATCCCGTCCACCTCATCGGCAAGGACATCGAGATCGCCTTCACCCACAGCCCGGAAAGCGGCGAGGAATACTACACCTTCGTCAACGGCCAGAACACCACCCAGGGCGGCACCCACCTGATCGCCTTCCGCGAGGGCTTCGTGAACGCCATCCGCCTTTTCTACAAGAAGCAATACGACCCGGCCGACATCCGCGCCGGCATCGAGGCCGCCATCTGCGTCCGCATCGAGGAACCGGTCTTCGAGTCCCAGACCAAGACCAAGCTCGGCTCCGCCAATATCTCGCCGACCGGCGAGTCGATCCGCACCTTTGTCGGCAATTTCCTGAAGCAGCACCTCGACAACTACCTGCACAAGCACCCGAAGGTGGCCGAGGCGATCCAGAAGCGCATCCAGGCCGCCGAGCGCGAGCGCAAGGACATGAAGGGTATCCAGAAGATGGCCCGCGAACGCGCCCGCCAGGCCAAGGTCCACAACAAAAAGCTCCGCGACTGCCGCGCCCACCTCGACTCGAAGCACAAGCAGCGCGAGCAGAGCACCCTTTTCATCACCGAGGGCGATTCCGCCTCCGGCTCGATCACCAAGAGCCGCGATGTCGAAACCCAGGCGGTCTTCTCGCTGCGCGGCAAGCCCCTCAACACCTTCGGCCTGCCGAAAAAGGTCGTCTACGAAAACGAGGAGTTCGCCCTGCTCCAGGCGGCGCTCGGAATCGAGGACGGCATCGCCGACCTGCGCTTCAACCGCGTGGTCATCGCCACCGACGCCGATGTCGACGGCATGCACATCCGCCTGCTGCTGCTGACCTTCTTCCTGCAGTTCTTCCCGGAGGTCATCCGCGAGGGCCACCTCTACATCCTCCAGACCCCGCTCTTCCGCGTCCGCAACAAGAAGGAAACCATCTACTGCTACGACGAGCAGGCCAAGGACAAGGCCCTCGCCAAGCTGGGCAAGACCTCCGAGATCACCCGCTTCAAGGGCCTCGGCGAGATTTCCCCGGACGAGTTCAAGTTCATGATCGGCGCCGACATGCGCCTCGATCACGTCGAGTTCGAGGAAGGGAAGGGGACCAAGGAACTGCTGGCCTTCTACATGGGCAAGAACACCCCGGAACGTCAGGAATACATCATCGGCAAACTCCGCGTCGACGTCGACCGCCAGGTCGCCTGATCCGGACCCAGGGGCGGGTCTGCTGACCGGCCGCCGACCCGTTAGCAAGCCAAGCTTGCCCGCCGCGCCGGATGCGCTTCAATTTCCGCCAAACCAAATTCTACTGCTGTTATGGGACGCGCCTTCGAATGCCGCCGCCGAGCCAAGGAAGCCCGCTGGGACACCATGTCCCGCGTCTTCCCCAAGCTGGCCAAATCCATCACCATGGCTGCCAAAAACGGCGGTCCTGACCCTTCTGCCAACGCTCCGCTGCGTCTCGCCATCGCGACCGCCAAGGGCCAGAACCTGCCGAAGGACAAGATCGACGCCGCCATCAAGCGCGCCGCCGGCAAGGACGCCGCCGACATCGTGGAAGTCGCCTACGAGGGCAAGGGCCCGCACGGCTCGCTGTTCTACATCGAGTGCGCCACCGACAACACCAACCGCTCGGTGGTCAACATGAAGACCATCTTCAACAAGAACGGCGGCCAGATCGTCAACAGCGGCCAGCTCGACTTCATGTTCACCCGCAAGGCCGTGGTGGAGTTCGACCTGACCCCGAACCTGAATCCCGAGGAGATTGAGCTCGAACTCATCGACGCGGGCCTGGAAGAGCTGGAAGTGGATGACGACGGCGTCGCCCGCGCTATCGGCGAGTCCGCCAGTTTCTCGAACCTGACCCACGCCATCGAGACCCTCGGCATCCCGGTCAAGAAAGCCGGCCTGCAACGGCTCCCGACCCAGCCGGTCGAACTGACCGAGGAGCAGATGGCCGAAGTCGAAGCCATCCTCGAAAAGATCGAAGACGACGACGACGTCCAGTCCGTCTACACCAACCTCGCCTAAGGCCTCCGGGCCCTTCAAAAGGGCCAAAGGCCCGGCCCGGCCCGGCCCGGCCCGGCCTATGGCGTCGCCGCCCCGGGGGAGAGAGCGTCCGGCCAAACCCTTCCCTTCAAAAGGGCCAAAGGCCCGGCGCCATACCAGCCTAGGCCGCCAGGCCTAGGTGGTCCCACCGCGATGAAATCGCGCACGACGGTCGCTCGCCGGCCGCCCCCGGCACGCGGGACGCGCCGTTCCGTCCACCGCCTACCACGGCGTCCGGCAACCGCCTTTGTGGGAAGCCGCCAATTTTCCGGACCATCTGTCCGATCCCGCTCTGGCCATTCGTCGATCCATTGAAGGCGCCGGCAATCCGCCCCGCCTCAAAATCATCACCGGAAAAGCCATGAACCAATACCAGGTAGCGATCCACCATCCCGACCACTACGACGCCGCCGCCGTGGAGGACGAAGCGATGCACCGCGATATCGATGTCCTCAACGAAGAGATGATCGCCGCGGGCGTCCGGGTTTTCGTCGGCGGCTTCCAACCTCCTTCCCGCGCCCGCTCCTTACGGCTGCAATCCAGCGGCGAGGTGATCGTCACCGACGGCCCCTACCTCCCGACCGGCGAGCACGTCGGCGGCTTTTGGGTATTGAAAGCCGCCAACCTCGACGAAGCCCTGGAGTGGGGCCGCAAAGCCGCGATCGCCTGCCGCGCCCCGGTCGAGGTCCGTCCCTTCCACTGAAGAAGCAGAAATGGTTTTCTCCTCACGGCTCGATCACCCGCAGATCCGGGATGGCCTGAAAGTGCTTGTCCCGGGTCATCACCGCCGCGCCGGCCCGCAGCGCGCAGCAGGCGATCACGATGTCTTGCAGCGGCAGGATCTTCCCCTGCCGGTCCAGTTTCCAAGCCAGATGCCACGCTTCGTCCCACAGACTGGCCGGAGTCGCGATCATCTGGGTGACGGAGAAGAACTCCTCCAGCCGCTCGCGTTGCCTCGGTCCCTTGATCCCGCGCAGCACCTCCGCCTTCACGACCCCGCAGCACGCGACATCTTCCAGGGCAGCCCGTCCGCCGATCTCCCGCACCGGGTCGAGCCCGGCATTCAGGAAGCCGATGTAGACGTTCGAATCAATCAGGATGAGAGGATCCATAGGGGCGTTCGTCTTCAGCGACTTTGGCGACCGGTTGGTCGGGATCGTAGCCGGGATAGACCGCGCCCTTCAGTTCGGCCGGCGTCAGCCCCAGCCCTTCCTTCAGGAACTTCTTCATCCGCGCCCGCCGGTCCAGCTCCCGCAGCGCGAAATGAACCGCGTCGGTCTTGGTCTCCAGATCGTAGGTTTCCATGACCCGCTTCAGCAGATCATCATCGATATGCATGGTCATTTTCATGCCATACACGGTATGGGCCCATACTCGGTATGGCAAGGATAAATGCTTCTCGGAGAAAGAACCTGACATCAGATTTCAATGATGGCGGATCAAGAAGAGCGGGATTCTGCAACCGAATTCGCCGATCTGGCGGTTCGGCTGCTTGAGAGATTTCCCGACCGCCACACTCGTGCCCGGAATGACCTGCTGAGCCGGATTTATGACGCAGGTCCTCAGCACGGCGCGGCCCTCGCCGCTGGCCTAGCTCGCTTGAAAGCCGCCGCCGTTTTATCCAGAAAGAGCCGCTTTCTCTGGATCGTGGCCACCGTTGTTGTCGCTGGGGCCATCGTCTGCGGGCTGTTCGATCTGGTCGTGGAGCGGAACATGTCGCCGCGCCGCGGAGGGATCGAACTGCCCTTTTCGGAGCAGCTGGCGGAAAGGCGAACGGAAAACCTCAAGGTCTCGCCCCCTCCCTTCAGTGGCAAAGGGACGAAGGTCGACGACATGGCCCGGCTCAGTCTGGAACATCCGGACGATCCAGTCTGGTATCAGGCCCGGGTCCGTCTGCGGATCGAGGCGCTGCTGGGCCTGCCCGATGACTACGACACGCATTGGCGGGAGATCGATCCGGGCAATGGGATCTGGCTCGAGCTGAAAGCGCAGGAGCTGGCGACCCGGGTCCGGATCAGCCGTGTGGGGATGGCCGAAAAAATCGACGATCCCGAAGTGGTCACCCAAATGATGGATGCGCTCCGGGAGGAGGTGAAGCAGCCTATGTGGAAGGACTACAGCCGCCACTTGTTGGACCACCAGCGGGCAGCCTTCCGCCCGCCGCTCACGCTGGCGGAGGACGATGCGACGGTGCCCTTTATCTGGCTCGCAGAGCTTCCTCCGATGGGTGCCGTCGAGCGCGTGGTAAAGGCCGCCTTTCAGGAAAAGCTGGCGAGTGGCGAGACCGCCGCTGCCATCGACCTTCTGGATGTGTGGATGGCGGCAGCCAGGATGAGATTACTGCAGCCGGGAAACGAACCGCCTGCCGATCCAATCACGATGCCGTTTGGCGACTTTGTCTGGATCGCCAAGAAAGCCGGACTGCCGGCCCAGGAGGCGCAGCTCCGGCAAATGGAAAAAAATGGAGGACAGTCGGGCCGGATGTCGGTGTCCGCCCCTGGATGGGAACGGCTGCCGTCGGGTATGGGAGACGAGACTTACGCGCCCGGTGATACCCTGCGGGATCGCCGGATGGCCGAATACGCCAGAGCGGACCGGACCTCCGCGCTGTGCGTCGCCGCGGGATCCCTACTGCTGATGTTGATCCTGCGCTGGCAGGTCTCGCGAGGTTCTTTTGGACAGTTATCCGCAGGTCTGAAGCCCCTCTTCACGCACGAGGATCAGGTCAAACTGATTGTGTTCGGAGTTCTTCTTCCGCTGCTGTGGTGGGCCATCCTGATTCACTTCACGCCCGCTGGAGCCCGGCAACTGGGGATCGGGTTTCCGGGTGAAGACCTCAAGCGCTACCACGCGGAAAATGGCGCGGGCCTGCTTCTGCTGGTGATGTCGCTGCTGGGAATCTTGAAGCATCAGGCAAGGCTGCGCGCCGGCTTCCTGGGCGCGGGCCGTCGTGAGAAAGCGCTCGATCTGATCGCAGTGATTCTTTCGGCCGTGGCCCTGCTGCCGTTGTGGGCTATTTCGATCAAGGTGGCTTTCCTGGACCCAGCCCTGATGGTGTCGGCCTCCCTGCTGGGCCTGCCGCTGCTCTGGCTGCTGTGGCAGCTCGGCCGGGGGATGGCGGGGCTGTGGAAATCGCGGGTGGCGGCGGCCCTGATCCTGCCTCGTTTCGTGGTTCCGCTGGGGGTGCTATCCGTCGTCTGTCTGGCTGCGGCTCCCATCCTCAAGCAACAGGAAGGTGCATGGTTGAAGAACGACATCCTCAACGCCGCCGGGCCGCCGGAGAACCGCTTCTGCTACCGCGAAACCGACTTCATCGTTGGCTGGGTCCGCTCGCACCTGAAGTAGACGCGCGTGCCCGATCCAACTGAAGCTTCATCCTTTCTTCATGCCTTCTTCACCTCTCGGGGATTCATCTTCTGAATGCATCTGTTAGTAAAAGATCAATGGCTGAAACTCCCAGCGCTCTTCCGGATCTCCTGACCCGCGATCTGGACCCGGCCGATCTGACGACGGCGGTGGTGCGGGCGAATCTTGAGCAGCTCGCTGCAGGCGCGGTCGTAAAGGCTGGCGACGACACTGAAGCCACCGCCGTCTCGCGTCTCGCGGTCGCAAAGCGTCGTCCGGCCTGGAAGCTTCCGCTGCTGCTGGCATGCTTGGCTTTCGCCGTCCTTGGGATCGCCGCATATCGCGACTTGTCCCTCGCTTTCGCAGGCGCACTCGGCAGCGATCGGCCCCATCCCTGGCGGGGGATGAGAGAGGGCGTCCTCCAAAGGCTGGCCGACCCGGATGCGATCTATCGTCCGGGCGACCAATCGGCTGAGGAATGGTGCGAGCGGACGCGGAAAGCGTTCGATCGACAGCCGGACAGCGTGGCCGCCTACTATCTCTACGTCAGCATCTTCCAGCTGATCAGGGGGGAGATGCCGCCCGATTTCAACTCGGTCACCGCCAGACTTGAACCGGACAACGCGATCTGGCCGCTGCTGAAATCCAACTGGCAAACGAAACGTGCATGGGATTTCCGCGTCAGCCGGGGCGAACCGGATACGGAGTGGACTTCCCGGGCGGTGGACTGTTTGCGGAAAGCCGCGGGTTGTCCGCGGGTCGATTACCATTTGCAGGAAATCGGGCAGCTCTGGCGGCGCGACCTCCATCCCGTCACGGTAGCCGAGGCGGTCGCTCTCTCTCCTTCACAAGGAAACACGGAGGATTTTATTCTGCATCCGGAGTACTACGCGACTTCAGCACTGATTTTTGGAGCCAAGCAGCTTTCCGAGCCTGAGGCGCGCGGGGATTTCCTCCGGATGACTGGGCCCCTGATGATTCGCTACCTTTTGGCCACAGGCCGCGAGGGGGGTATCCCAACGCAGACTTTGACGAAATATGCCGTGGCGGCCGGCCTGACTGACGAGGCGGCCCGACTGAGAAGGCTTGATCATCTGGTGAGTTCCGCCGGGCAGGAAATGGCGGCGAGACCGAAGGAGGCGGGAGCATGGGGCGCAGTTCTCGACATTCATTGGTTTTGGCCGGATTTTCATGAGGATTGGGGTGAGTCAGAGCTCGATCTGAGGCTGATGAACCGGGTCGCCGCCTTGAAAACGGCCCTGTTGTCGTCCGGGGCGTTCTGTTTGGTCGCAGGCTTGCTGGTTTGGCTGCGGCTGATTCCGCGGCCGGTCATCCCGGCGAAAATCGCGCGTTGCGTGGCTCCCATGATCGATCGCCCTGGTCGCATCGTCAGGGCCTCCGTGGTCCTCGTGATGACCCTGATCCTGGCATGGGCTTCTGCGGGAGTGGTAGAAAACTCCAATGATCATGGCTCCGAAATCTTCCTGGCCGCTATCGGTGGAGGGGCTCTGTTAGGTCTCAGTTTCGTCTTTCAGTCCGCCAGGATCTCCGTCGCGCGATCGACAGCCATCTTGGGACTGCGGCCCACCGGTCGCCGCCTGATGCTCGGGCGATTGATGAAGTTGCTGGCGTTGCTGGCGGTGGGATTCTGGGTTGCTTCGACCCATGTGAAGGATTTTCAGATCTTCGCCATCTTCATGGCCGGGTCGGTGATCCTGGTCTGGCTGGCCTGCATCGGGCTCGGTTATGCGAACCCGGTGAATAGCACCCGCCACCGGCTGATGGCTCGCTTTCTCCTGCCGGTGTTCTTCACCGCCAGCCTCGTGCTCGGTCTGGCGGGGATGGGGGTGGGCGCTTTTGAACGGCACCTGGTTCAGGAAGCCTGGGCCGCCGCGCCGGGTCCGCTGTCCGACCTTTCCCCAGAGACGAAGGCCGGTCTTGAAGCCCTGCTGAAGGAGTGGCAGTGAGCCGCTGCACTTATCTCTGAAACAGCGCCGTGAAGTGCGGACGGAAGGCGGTGGAGAACTCCTCCACCGAGACCGGCCGGCCGGCTTCCTGGCTGACGCAGGTCATGATCACGCCATCGATGCCGCACGGGGTGATGGCGAAAAACGGCAGCAGCGACTCCGGAGTGATGTTGATCGCGAAGCCGTGCATGGAGATCCACTTCTTCACGCCGACTCCCAGCGAGGCGAGCTTGCGGCCCTGGACCCACACGCCGGTCATGCCTTGCTGGCGACCGGCTGCGATCCCAAAGTCGCCACAGGTGCGGATGAGTGCTTCCTCCAGGTTGCGGAGGTGGGCATGCAGGTCGCGGTGGCGCTCGCGCAGGTCGAGGATCGGGTAGCCGACCAGTTGGCCGGGGCCGTGATAGGTGGCCTGGCCGCCGCGGTTGGTCTCGAAAACAGGGGCCGGCAGCAACTCCGGCTCACGCAGAGAGGACTGATCGCGCAGGCGGCCGATGGTGTAGACCGGCGCATGCTCCAGCAGCAGCAGCTGTTCGCCACCGCTCCCATCCAGGATCGCAGCAACCGCAGCCTCCTGGATTTCCAGGCCTTCCTGATACGGCACTCGATTGCCCAGCCAGTTCGGATTCATCGGGGAAAAGGGGAGTCAGATGGGGCGGCGGTCGAGCATCTTGGCCCGCAGCGGGTCGGAGGCCTGGATGTGCGCCAGCCCGATCGCCAAGGCGTCGGCGGCATCGTGCGGCGGCGTCTCCGCCAGACCTAAAAGCGCGCGGACCATGAACGCAACCTGCTGTTTGTCGGCGGAGCCTTTTCCGACCACCGCCATCTTGATCTTCATCGGCGAATACTCGTAGATCGGCAATCCCGCATCGGCGGCCGCGATCAGCGCGGCGGCGCGGGCGGCACCCATCGAGATCGCGGTCTTGTGTGACTGCACGAAGATGATGCCTTCCACCGCCACTTCATCGGGCTGGTGCTTCTGGATCACATGCATCAGGTGCGTCCGCACCGCCGACAGCGCCGCCGACTGCGGCAGCCGCGCGGGGATGGTGATCACGTCATAGGCCAGCGCCCGGACCTCGCGGCCGGAGCCTTCCACCACCGCATATCCGGTATTGCGGATGGCAGGGTCGATCGCAAGGACACGCATGGCTCAGTAGCGCTGGTCGGCGCTCTTGCGGGTTTTGAGGAAAATCCAGACCGACAGGATCACCAGCGGAATGCCGAGCCAGAGCCCGACGTGGACGCAGGAAAGCAGCAACTGGTGCGGCCCTTCGGTCTTTTTATGATCCGGCAAATCCTTCCAGACCGACAGCCCGTAGGCGCCGATGCCCGCGATGATCAGCGGGATCATCGCCAGCATGCCCGCGACGCAGCCCAGGGGCGTTCCGCGGATGCTGGCATTTTCGAGATCCATGGAGGAGCGAGCGTTAGCGCCGCTTCTTCTTGCCGCCGCCGGTCTTCTTGCGGATCGGCTTCGACGGTGAATCGTCCAGCAGCGCCGTGTAGATGTACGGGAAGCCGTCGAGCTTGCGGCGCGGGATCTTCTGATCGACGAAGATCTCCACCGACTTCGCGTATTCCAGCTCGTCGGCGGTCAGCAGCGTGAAGGCGTCGCCCTCCGCTTCGGCACGGCCGGTGCGGCCGATGCGGTGCACATAGTCCTCGGCGTTTTCCGGGACGCGGTAGTTGATGACGTGGGAGACGCCGGAGATGTCGATGCCGCGGGCGGCCACGTCGGTGGCGACCAGCACCTCGAACTCACCGGACTTGAAGCCGGCCAGCGCCTTCATGCGGTCGACCTGGCCGATGTCGGAGTGCATGGCGGCGACCTTCTCCTGGCCCTCGCGCTTGATCAGCGCGCAGACCTGGTCCGCTTCCTTGCGGGTGCGGGTGAAGATCATCACCGAGTGGTATTCCGTCTGGTCGAGCAGGGCGAGCAGCAGCTCGTCGCGCTGGTCCATGGAGACCGGGTAGAAGGCGTGGGTGACGGTGGAAGCCACGGCACGGCGGGCGATTTCCACGCTCTGCGGTTCGAACAGGCACCACTGGGCGAAGGTCTGGATCGCCGCCGGCATGGTGGCGGAGAAGAACAGCGTCTGGCGGCCTTCCCACGGGCAGAGATTGACGATCTTGCGGACCTGCGGGAGGAAGCCCATGTCGAGCATGCGGTCCACTTCGTCCAGGATCAGGATCTTCACCTCATTGAAGCGCAT
>JAQGPE010000801.1 GCA_028293225.1 Akkermansiaceae bacterium
TCTCACCGATCCCGGCCCGCCAGAGGATCACGTTCAGGCAGTGGTCGGTTTTCGTCACCAGCAAGGCGGTGCGCATGCGGTAGGGCAGGTGGCGGAAATGCCAGCTGGCCTTCAGCGAGCGACCCAGGGTGCCGAAGCCCTCGACGAAATCGCCGGGGTCGACATCCAGCCCGCCGGTCTCGATTTCCAGGCGGGAAAAGAACCGGCCGGCCTGCTTGTCGGTGAACTGGGCGAACTCGATCAGGTTGCCGCAGTGACCGGCCACGTAGCTGGCGATCTTGGCGACGATGCCCGCCTGATCGGGGCAGCTCAATTTCAGGATCAGTCCGTGGCGGGCCATGCGGGCGCATTGATGCCTGCCGGGGCGGAGCGATGCAAGGCACCACGAACGGATGCCGCAATGGATGCGCGATCTTGCCGCCTCGTCAGCGGACCGGACCACCGGCCTGGGCAGAGGCGATCGCACGGGCCTTGTCCATCAGAGGGGGCGGTTGATCGACTGGCTTTGGCGCGGCCTTTTCCGCAGGCGCCGGGAGGGTCGCGGAGGTGGCGGCGCTGGAGTGGGGCTTCGACTGCTGCTCCATGCCGGCGCGGCGCACGGCTTCACGCGAGGTGAAATCCACGAAGGTGCCGGAGAGCGTGATGGCGCCGACGGCCAGAGCGACGCCGAGCATCCACCAGCGGTCGCCGCCACGGGCTGACTTGCCGTAGTCCTTTTCGACATCCATCACGATGCGTGGCGGAGCGGCCCGGCGGGCGGCCGTGAGGGTTTCGAAGGCCGGGTGAAGGGCGGTCATCCGGGCAGGAGCGGCCGCCAGAGGTCGGCTGCCGGCCAGAGCGATGAACGGGGAAATGCGCGTCGACGACAGGGCGGGAGCGGGCGACGGCAGCAGCGAACTGGTGGCGGCGGTGCGCGGGATGACCACGTCACTGCGACCGGCAAAAGAGTCGAAGTCCTCGGCCGGCAGGCACTCGACCGGCAGGCCGCCGGTCGCGCCGAGC
Source organism: Akkermansiaceae bacterium (assembly GCA_028293225.1). Taxonomy (GTDB): domain Bacteria; phylum Verrucomicrobiota; class Verrucomicrobiia; order Verrucomicrobiales; family Akkermansiaceae; genus Haloferula. Next base: position 1,003 of record JAQGPE010000801.1, read on the forward strand.
AGCAGGCGGTGGATGTCATTGCTCAGCACGAAATCCTCACCATCCCACGCGGCGGGCTGGGGTGAGTCCTCGCTGCGGGGTCCGAGGGGCAGGGGCGTCAGATTTTGAGGGAGGATCATGGCGCGTAAAAAGTCACCCGGGTCATAAGCTTGATAGTGCGGATGCGTCAATGATCAATTTCCCTTAAATAGATGGTACGTGACGGCGGTGAACTTAAAAAAGGCATGACTCCGCCCGCATGCGGGTGCTTCTTGGTGGCATGAATACCTCCGTCGTCATGACCGTGTTAGCCGCCGACCGCGCCGGACTTGTCAGCCTGCTTTCGGAGACCATCGCGGCGCACGACGGCAACTGGCTGGAAAGCCGCATGAGCCGCCTGGCCGGTCAGTTCGCGGGCATCCTGCGCGTCGAGTGTCCGTCCGGGAAAACCGGCGAGCTGCTGGAGGCGCTGGCCGCCCTGGAAAGCCACGGAGTCTCGATCCAGGCGAAGATGGAGGAATACGCCGCCACCGTTCCGCGCGACCTGCTGACTCTCGACGTGATGGGCAATGACCGCCCGGGCATCGTCCGCGCGCTGGCAGCGACGCTGGCGGCTGCCGGAGCGAACGTGGAGGATCTTCACACCGCCCTGGAAAGCGCCCCGATGGCCGGTCACGCGATCTTCCATGCCAAGGGCGTGGTGTCCCTGCCTGCCGGAACCGATCCGACTTCGCTGATCAGCGCGATCGAGAAGCTGGGGCCGGACCTCTCGGTCTCGATCGAGGATTGATTAGGCCCGTCGCGATCACTGCTTCAGCAGGATCTGGGTTTGAGCCCGCATTCGGATCTTTTCGTCGGGGATGCTGTCAGCCCAGTTTTTTGCGGCTTCAGGATTGGAGCGGTATAGATAGCTCACCAGCGTCGCGGCGGATTCGGAGTAGGCGGGGTTGTTGGGGTTATCCTTCAGCCATGTGCCGGCCGCCTGCGGATCCGTCTGGCACCAGGTGGACATGGCGTAGGTGGCGGCGGAGTTCAGGCCGGTGCGCGCGGCCCACTCCATGGCGCCGCGCGGATCCCGCGAGGCAAAGGCGCGGGCGGTGCTGGCAACGATCTCGCTTTCCTCCATCCACGGCTCCTTCAGGTGCTCTTCCACCCACGCGGCGGCTTTTTCCGGTTCGTAGCTCTGCTTGGACGCGGCGATGGCTTGGGCGAATCCGGCCAGGTTGCTGTTGGAGGCGTCCGTCTGGCTGACCTTCGTGAACCAGGAGTCGACCGCTTCCTGCCCGCCCTGTCGGCTCATGGACTCCACCACCATCTTGAACTCCTCCCGCATGGCCAGGTGGTTGGTGAAAAGCCAGGACGCCGTGGCTTCGGGATCGACGTTCGACCAGCCGCGGATCATGCCGAAGATCATCGAGCGGTCGCCATTCGCCAGCTCGCTACTATTTTCGACGTACTTCTTCACCGCTTCCGGATCGGCCTGGGCCCAGGCGGTCAGGGCGCGGTTCTGGGCTTCCTGAGGGGCGGTGGAGTTCCAGCGGCTCCAGTCCTGGGTCTTGAGAAATTGCAGTGCGCTCATCGGGTCGCGCTTGCCCCAGGTGGACCAGAGCGCGGACCACTCGGCGGCGCTGCCGCAGCCACGCAGGTCATTCTCGCGGATCAGCGAAACGAGCACCCCGTAGTGCTCCGGCCCGGCTTTTTCCAGTAGCTTTCCGAATAGGGCGACACGGCGCTCTTCGACGGTTTCGTGAAGAATGGCCCGCACCGAGTCGGCGAACTCCTTCGACTTCGCGGACCCGATCGGTCGCGCGGCGGCCTCGGCCGCGGTGAGGCGACCCGGCGTCCTGGGGCTTTTCGAGTCGCTTCCCTTGGCATTGGCGTCCCCCTGGCTGACCGGGGAGGGACCCTGCGCCGGGTGATGACTCACCGACCAGGTAACCAGGGACCCGATCGCCAGTCCGGCGGTGAAAAGCAATGGAGTGCGAAAAGAGCGAGGCTGCCGGGGAGGAGGAGGGTTCATCGAACTAACCCCCGGCACTATCAGAGAGACATCAGGCTGGCGAGACGATTGTGGCAGATGCGGCCGCCCACTCCCGGATAGCCGGGCGATTCAGAAAGATCAGCGTGATGACCGGGTAGATGGCAAGAGGGGCGAGATCGAAGAATCCCTGAAGCGGAGAGTTCGAGACCCAGTTCGATGGCGCCATCAGCCACAGAAAGGGCAGTGCGATCTTGGTGCTGAGCGACATCGCCGCGTAGACGTTCGACCACAGCAATCCGCGCGGTTTTCTGCGAATGAGGAGGACTCCGGCGACAGCCATTGGCACGCCGTTGAGAAGAGTGGACAGAGCAACCAGGCCGATGATCAACATGTCTCCGCGGATTCGTTGGTCGACCTCTCCCATCTCTGGATCGCTCAGATTCCGAGAGAGGCTTGCGATCAGGTAGATGCACCAGACTGCCGCGACGATCCCGATAACCGCAAAGATAAGGTGCAGGAAGC
>JAQGPE010000803.1 GCA_028293225.1 Akkermansiaceae bacterium
CCGCCGTGGCATCGCTCAGGCGTTGCAGACCGCCGGAGTAATCGATCGCCGCACTCTGGCCATGCCAGCCGGCGTCGATCCCCGCCTGGTGATCCACCCGGTCGTCGCCGCTGTTCTTCATGTAGAAGATCGCCGACGGCTTGTAGCCGACCCGCACGTACGCGCCTTCGGTCGAATCCTTGGACGGATCGCCCTTCGCGTAGGAGATGCTCGGGGAAACCCGGATCACCGTATCGGACTTCGGATCCTTCGCGCTCAGGAAAATGTTGTCGTCGTGGAGAACGCCCACCTCCACGTCAGCCGTCAGCTTAGCGGTCGGGACCTTGCCGGTTTGCGGATCGATCTTCGGGGCCGCCGGGACCACCATCCGGTCGCTCACCCGGTCCTGGACCCGCCCCGGAGACGGAGTTCCAGGATCGCCCTCGGCAGCGGCAGCCAGCCCCGCGACGAGCGCAGAAAGCCAGCCAACCGCTTGCGCAGGAAGGCATAAGAATCGGGGGGTCATGGGGTTGACAGCAAAGGCAAAGTAAAAAGTTAAGACCCCTTGGGCAAGTGATTTTCAAAAACTTACCCCTACGAAATCACGTAGGCTAACCAATCAAATCTTGTATATGAGCGGTAAATGCCTGATTTCAAGGCATACAAAGAATCACAACTGATATTTCCCGATTCAAACAAGCCAGTTGTGACAGAGATACCAATCCGATTTGACCCGGTCAGATTTTTTTGAAAAAGTGGCTCGCCCGAGCCGTATAGTAAAGGTCCCCTAGACATCCGGAAGCATCCACTCCCCCCGTGCCCTCCGTCCTGCCATCCACCCCGTTTCTCGCCGCACTTGATCGCCGGTCGACCCTGTTAGAGTCGCCGCCGGCCGTCATCAGCGGCTCCCGCTCCTTGAGTGCCGCCGAGGTCGACTCAGCCGCCACCGATCTCGCCCGCCGTCTGGTTGCGACCGGCATTGGCAAAGGAGATTACGTCGGCATCGGCCTCGACCGCTGCCCGGAACTGATCATCGCGATCCTGGCCGTCGTGAAAGCCGGCGCCGCCTATGTGCCGCTCGATCCGGCCTACCCTTTCGAGCGCCTGCGCCACATGATCAGCTCGGCCTCGATCCGCCTCGTCCTGACCCGCGCAACCTTCCAGTCCGTCTTCAGCGCGGCCGGCGCTCCGGCCATCCTGGATGTCGGAAGTTTTGAAAAAGCGCCCGCTGCGGACCTCCCCGAGGAAGACCCGGACGCCCCGCTTTACGCCATTTTCACCTCCGGCTCCACCGGCGCTCCGAAGGCCGCCTCGGTCTACCGCCGCAGCTTTGCCAATCTGATTTCCTGGTATGCGGACGAGTTCCAGCTCGGCCCGGCCGACCGCACCCTGGTCATTAGCTCGCCCAGTTTCGACCTGACGCAGAAAAACTTCTTCACCCCCCTTCTCAGCGGCGGCACCCTGGTGCTCGATCAGGAAACGACCTACGACATATCCCGTATCACCGGCCTGATCCGCAGCCACGGCATCACCCTGATCAACTGCACCCCCAGCGCCTTCTATCCGCTGGTGGATGCGGCGGCCGCAGGCGGCTACGCCGATCTGGCCACGCTGCGCTTCGCCATTCTCGGTGGCGAGCCGATCTCCATCCCGCGCCTGCGCGCCTGGCTGGAACACCCGTCCTGCCGGGCGGAAATCGGCAATACCTACGGCCCCACCGAGTGCACGGACATCTGCGCCTTCCACCGCATGCACCGCGGCAATCTGGATGATTTCCCCTTCGTCCCCCTCGGCCGGGAAATCCCCAACGTCCGGGTCAGCATCCGCGATGTCGACTCGCTGGTCCTGCCCGATGGCGAAGTCGGCGAGCTGTGCATTTCCGGCGCGGGCCTCGGCGGCGGCTACCTCGGCGACCCCACCCGCACCGCCGAGCGCTTCGTCCAGCACCACACGCTCTACCGCACCGGCGACCTGGCCAAGCGGCTGCCGGACGGCACCCTGGAGTTCCGCGGCCGCGCCGACCACCAGGTGAAAGTCAACGGCTTCCGCATCGAACTCGGCGAAATCGAGATCGTCCTCAGCCGCCACCCCGCTGTCCGCGAGGCCGTCGTGCTGGCCTCCGGCGGCCTCCTGACCGCTCATGTCCAGGGCAGCCAGATCACCATCCCTGAACTTCGTGCGCACCTTGAGCAGTCCCTGCCGGGTTACATGATCCCGAATGCCTTCCGCTTCGTCGAAAATTTCCCTCTCACCCCCAACGGCAAGGTCGACCGCCTCGCCCTGGCCAGAGAGGAAGAAGCGCCCCCAGCCGAAGCCCTCGCCACCCCGGCAGAGACCGCCGACGCCACCGAGTCCCGCATCCTCGCCCTCTGGTCGGACGTCCTCGGGCGCTCGGTCCACGACCCGGAGGCCAACTTCTTCGACCTCGGCGGCACCTCCATCCTGGTCGCCGTCGTTCACGTCCGCCTGCGCGAAATCGCCGGCCGCGACCTTCCCATCACCGAACTGTTCGCCCGCCCGAGTGCCCGCTCGCTGGCGGAATTTATCACCCCACGGAATAGTCCCACCGCGGCACCCACCGCGCGGGATCGTGCCCGCCTCCAGCAGGCGAGCATGTCCCGGTTCCGTCGACCTGGCACCCCCCGATGAATGATGAGCTGAACCAGCCTGAAGCAATCGCCGTAATCGGCATGGCCGGCAGATTCCCCGGCGCAGACAGCCCGGATGAATTCTGGCGGAACCTGATCTCCGGCAAGGATTGCATCACCCGCTCCGGCACCCGCCAGGGCGACGACGGTCACACCTATGTCGGCGCGCGCGGCGCTCTCGGGCGGCCCGATCTCTTCGACGCTCCCTTCTTCGGCATCTACCAGAAGGAAGCCGAAATCATGG
>JAQGPE010000805.1 GCA_028293225.1 Akkermansiaceae bacterium
ATGCAGGCACTGGCGAGGGAGCCGGCGGTGCTGGAGGATCTCGTGCGCTGGGCGGAAGAAAAGCGGAGCGAGGCCTGATCCGGCGGCCTGGTTGGTTTTCGTGCGGCCCGCGGCCGTGGGTTTTGGACGGGGGGCTGGAAAGCCCCCGCTCCTTTCTGGCGCCGCGATGGGTGGCGATACGGAGTATTTACGGAAGGAGAGTGGACCGGTTTTCCCGCGGCGGTAGCGTGGCGGCAAGAGTGATGAGAGTTTTACGGAAGGAGACGCCGGGATGGCTGGGGGCGCTTGCTACGGGTTTCATCGTAGCCGGGGGTGTGGCCGGGGCGGCGGTGGAGGAGGGCGTGATCGTCGCGATCGACGCGGGGGCGGCCGGGGAGTCGGCCTGGATGCTGGAGGTGGGCCGGACGGCGGTGCGGGCAGGGCTGGAGCCGCAGAAGGACTGGGATGATGTCCGGTTTGCCGACAGGGCGGTGGAGGACTTTCTGCGAGCGGAGGCGGTGCCGGGGCCGCGGTATGCGCCGGAGACAGGGCGGAAGGTGGTGGAGCGGGATTTCAGCGGAAAGGATTTACCATTGTTTTATCTGTTCCTGACCCGGTCCGGGACGGCGCGGATGTGGCCGCGGTTCGCGGAGATGACGGCGGACGACCAGGGGATCTATGCGGAGGCGGTGGCGAGCTGCACCCGGACCGGCGGGATGGCGGATCTGAAGGCGCTGCTGGCGGCGGCTCCGCAGGCGAAGTCGGACGAGGTGCGGGAGACCATCCGGCGGTCCCTGAACAGCATGGTGTTCTTTCTACTGGATGCACCGGAGTTGATGACGGCGGATCTTGCGGCGGCGATCGGGCAGGAGATGTGGGAGAAGGGGGATGCGGATGAGCTGCTGGTGGAAAAGCTGCAGCGGCGGGAGGCGGGGGAGGAGCAGGGCGAGGAGGACCGGCGGGTGGATGCCTTTCTGATGGCGCCATCGACCTCGGCGATGCTGGGGAGGATTTCATGGATCAGCAGGGCGGCGGAGTCGCGGAAGTCGCAGTGCGCAGGGGCGCTGGCGGAGCTGCATGATCCGCGGGCGTATGCGCGGATGTGGGCGCTGCTGCCGGGGCTGTCGGCGGATGATCAGGTGCTTTTCTGCGAAGAGATCGGGGAGCCGGTGGCTCTGGAGCAGGCGCTGCCGATGGTGCGGGCGGCGCTGGCGCAGCCGGTGGAGGAGGCGCGGCAGCGGATGCTGGGGGCGGCGAGCGCGTTGGTGAAGCGGGCGCTGGAGGATCCGGAGTGGCAGGCGCGGGCGTTGGAGATCGCGGCGCGGATGAAGGCGGAGGGGACGGCGCGGGATTTCCTGCTGGAGAAGCTGGGCGGGAAGTGAAGGCGGAGGGAGAGGCTGGTTTTTTCCGGAGGTCCGGCCGCGGGTTTTCGAGCAGCCAGGGAGTAGGGGGGGCGCTGAGGTTCCGGCGGCAACGGAGGGGCTAACTGAGCGGAGCGAAGTGGACTGACACGCGGTGTCGGTGCGGCGGGGTGGATGAAGAAGGTGCGAAAAACAGGCGGGCACCGACAAATGCGGGGGCGGGCGGAGTTCTATCGGTAACTCCTCCACGGCGGTCTCCTCATGATGAAACTACGGCTTTCCCTTCCCGCGGTCCTCGCATCGGTGGGGGGCTTTCTATTTACGGTGGGAGTCGTAGTTCCTTGCCCGCGGGTGGCGGTGGAGGTTGGGGGTGGTGGTCCTGCGACGGCTGGGCGGCCGGCGGCGGGTGGGGAGGAGAAGGATCCGGCGCTGGTGGTGGAGGCTGAGGACGGGGGCGAGCGGTGGTGAGGGGAGATGAAGTGGGGGATTTCGAGGCGGGTCCGTCTTGAATTTACGGCGGATGGCGTAGGTGCTGGGGTGTGGTCGTGGGTGCTTTGGGGTGTTGCGGTGGGTGCGGCAACGGAGGGGGGACATTCCTGTCCCCCGGCTGGGCAGCTTGCGCGTGGTTGGACCGGCGGGTGTCCGGAGCCCTTTCGTCCACCTTTTCACGAAGCGGCCGGGGAGGTTTTTTCGGGGCGCCATCGGCGGGCGCTTGGAGGGCGGTTGCAATCGCAGGGTGGTTCTTTTAGTTTCCTCGCGATGGCCACGATGATGATGCTCAGACGATTTTTTGCCGCAGTGGTTCTTGGAGGGGTGTGGCTGCTGCCGCCGGGTGGGCTGGCGCTGGCGGGGGATGCGGTGCCTGCGCCGCCGCCGCCGCGGTGGTGGGGGGAGGGCGAGGTGGCGCGGGTGACGGAGGCGAAAGGAGATGAGGTGGCGACGCTGGGGCAGGGGCGGGTGATGGCGAAGGGCGCGCTGGCGGCGCTGCGGGAGGTGATCCCGAAGCTGGGGGATGCGGTGGAGGGAGATCTGGTGGGAAAGGACAAGGCGGTGCCGGGGTGGGGCAAGCCGAAGGCGGACAGCGAGGCGGCGCAGGCGCTGGCCGGGCCGCTGACGCGGGGGCAGCTGAAGGGGCTGGCGCGGCCGTTTTACGATCGCCTGCATGACTACGCGCCGGACTGGCTGGGGCTGCGGCTGCAGGAGAACGGTGCGGATCAAGCCGGCGGGCGGCGCTATCCGTGGGGAGAGGGGGATGGGAACGATGGGGCGCCGGTGAAGGTGGGGGAGCTGAAGGCGGTGTTCGCGCTGGATTTCGCGGCGGACAACGAGAAGGAGCCGGTGACGGACGGGATCCCGGATCTGTGGGAGTATGGGGTGGTGCATGCGGATCCGACGGGAAAGTGGCGGGACATCGGCGGGATCACGCTGGCGAATGCGGCGCAGATCGGCGCGAAGAGCGCGGCGGGGCCGCCGCCGAAGACCTTTGCGCTGCACGTGGCGGGGCAGGTGGACCGGAGGCTGGCGGGGAAGAAGCCGGCGGAGGCGATGGCGATGTTCCTGGACTATCAGCCGAACGGGAAGGC
>JAQGPE010000016.1 GCA_028293225.1 Akkermansiaceae bacterium
GGCGACGATAATGTCGAAGTCATCCATCAGGCGGTTGGCGAGGGCAATGACTTCATCGCCACCCGGCACAGCGAGCGCTCCGCCGGGCAGGAAGTCGTTCTGGAGATCAACGAGGATCAGGGCTTGGTCAGTCTTCATGGAATGGAGGCGTCGTTGAGTCGTTTCGCGTAGTCGAGGATCAGATCGAGCTTGGCCAGCTTCTCCACCCACCGCTCCGGGATGCCACTAAGGCCATAGTAGGCCCCGGCGATCTGTCCGTAGACGGCGCCGGTCGTATCCGCGTCGTCGCCCAGATTCACCGCCATCAGTGCGCCTTCTTCGAAGCTGGAGGAACGGTGAAAGGCCCACAGGGCCGCTTCGAGGGATTGGACGACGTAGCCGGTGCCGGCGATCTCCGGTGGCATTTTATTTTTGAAGGATCCAGCCGCGATTGCGGCGATCTCCGGGTGCAGCTCATTGGTTTCCCACCGTCCTTTGACGGGATGGAAAAGAGGAGAGAGAATTTCATCTCTTGTCGCTCCCTGAAGGAAGCCCGCGATCAGACCTCCCAGGTAGCGGCACGCGTCTAGGCAGGTTGCTGCCTGGTGCGTCGAGCGAGAACTCAATGCGGCATAGTCGATAGCCTGTTGAGGATCGTGGAAGAAGATCGGAACCGGAGCGAGTCGCATGATCGAGCCGTTGCCTGCGGAGAATGGATCTGTGCTGCCGCTTTCGGGGATGCCCGTTCTTCGATAGAATCGCAGCGCTTCGGCAACCGTATTGCCGATATCGAAGCAGTATCCGTTCGAACTGAGATAGCCCTCCTGGGACCAGCGGACATAGCGGCTCGCCTGATCATTGAGATCAAAGCCTTTGCATTCGATCAGGCTTTCCGCCAGGCAGAGCGCCATCGACGTGTCATCGGTCCATTGGCCGGGTTTCAACCGAAAGGGGCCGAGCCCGATCATATCGGTCAATGGTTCAAAAGTCCCCGGACTCTTGAACTCGAGCGTGGTTCCGAGTGCGTCTCCGACGGCCAGGCCGACGAGGGTGCCACTGGCCCAATTCTGACGCTCAGAGCTGCCTTCTGTTAGATTCATGGGAAACTCCTGATGACTTCGATAGGTCCAACAATGGGGCGATTGAATTCCTCCAGTTCTTCAGCCGGAATCCAGTGTTCGGTGTGCTCGCGCCCGCCAACCGTCTCCACGGCGAAGCGTGCAAGGTATTCGGCATCGACCTCAAGGCGGGTGACATAGTCTGAGCCGGAAGCTTTGACATTCCAGTCGCGGGCGATCTGCACCGCATAACCTTCGTTGGTCACCGGATAGAAAATCGGCTGTTCGGGAAGCCGTGGTGGAAAGGCTTTCCAGCCGCTTTCTTCGATCCGCTTCAATTCATTTGGCCCCACGGGCCGGTAGAGGGTGGTGGTCATGAATCAGTAAGGTGGAAAGGTTCGCCGGACCACACGGCCCAGGATGAATCTTGACTCGAGCGAAGCCATTGCGGCTCCTGTTCGAGGTAGGGTTTCAGCTTCACGAGAAGTCGATGTAGGAAGGAGGGACGGCGTCGCAGAGCCACACACCGTTCTCCGAGCGGAAGAAGCGGAGGCCTGCTTCCGCCATTTCTCCGGAGCGGATCCGCAGGATCACCGGCGCTCCACGCCGTTCGCCGACCTTGGTGGCGGTGGTAAGATCCGTGCTGAGGTGGACGTGGTGGCGCTTGCCCTTTTGCAGTCCGTCCTTTCCGATGTCAGCGAGGAATTTAGCGACGGTGCCGTGGTAGAGATACGCGGGTGGGGTGACCGGCACGAGATCGAGATCCACCTCGACGCTGTGACCCTGGTTTGCCCGGATCCGGGTACCGTCTTCACTGAGAGCAAAGCGTTGCTTGTCGCAGGTGCGGACGACTTCCAGCAAGGTCTGCTGGCTGATTTTCGGAAACTTTCCGCTCATGGCTTTGAGCAGGGTCTCACCATCCACCCAGCCGTGGGGATCGAGGGTGATGCCGATTTTACCGGGGTCATGCCGGAGTACGAGACTGAGAAATTTACTGATTCTTTTGAGTTCCATGGGAAGGGATTCGATACTTGGCGAGCAACCGCTCGCGGGTTTGAAAGAGCCCCTCTTCCAGACCCGCCGGGTAGGAGTGGGGGTTCTTGAGGCGCCGGATTCCCGCGTGGAGATGGCTCAGGGTATCCTGGCATTTCTCCCGCGCGGCTTCGGGCGATTGAGGGGGGCCGAGGCGCTGGCCGCCTTTCATGACGGGTTCCAGAACGTCGGTGAATTCGCCGCCGGCCGGAATGGCCTTGCGGCGGATCGGGTCGGCGGGGTCGATGATGGTGGTGCCGTCGCCGATGCCGGCGTCGAGATCGTAGATGGCGTCGCCGATGTAGAGGCCGTCCTGAAGGTAGCGCCGCACCTGCAGGCGGCCGGGGATCGAACTCTTGGCGGTCTGTTCGCTGAGCTTGATCCGCGGCGTCCACGTGCCGTCCCCGGCACGCAGGGCAGCCAGCTTGTAGACCCCGCCGAGTGCGGGCTGGTCCTGCGCCGTGACGAGGTTGGTGCCGACGCCCCAGACATCGATCTTGGCGTCCTGGTAGCGGAGGCTTTCGATCAGGTGCTCATCGAGATCGTTGCTCGCGACGATTTTCACGCCGGGGAAGCCCGCCGCATCGAGCTTTTTTCGCGCCTGCTGGCTGAGCCAGGCGAGGTCGCCGGAGTCGAGCCGGATGCCCGCCAGCGCGTGCCCGTTTTCGCGCAGCCTGCGCGCGGTGGCGATCGCCTTGTCCACACCGGCCAGCGTGTCGTAGGTATCGACCAGCAGCGTGGCGTTGTCCGGCATGGCGTCCGAGTAGAGGTCGAAGGCTTCCTGCTCGTCCTCGAAGGACATCACCCACGAGTGGGCGTGGGTTCCCCGGATCGGGATGCCGTAGATCTGCCCGGCGAGGACATTGGAGGTTCCGGCCACGCCGCCGATCCAGGCGGCTCTCGATGCCGCCAGTCCGCCATCCGGTCCCTGAGCCCGGCGGTAGCCGAACTCGATGACCGGTGCTCCCGCCGCCGCTTCGCAGGTCCGGGCGGCCTTGGTCGCGATCAGCGTCTGGAAATTCACGATGTTCAGCAGCGCGGTCTCCACCAGCTGCGCGTGAAGGATCGGCCCCTGAATGCGCAGCAACGGCTCATGTCCGAAAACCGCGGATCCTTCCGGTACGGCATCGACATCCAGCGCCAGCTTCAGATTGCCCAGGTAGCTGAGGAAATCCTCGCGAAAGAGCGGACCGCCGTTGCCGGTCCGCAGCGTCGCCAGGTAGTCCAGTTCCGCCGTGGCGAAGCGGAAGTCCTCCAGCCACTGGAGCACCGGTTCCAGTCCCGCGGCGATGGCGTATCCGCCGTGAAAGGGGAGTTTGCGGAAGAAAAGGTGGAAGACGCTTTCCTGGTCCGCCTTGCCCGCCTGCCAGTAAGCGGCGGCCATCGTGAGCTGATACAGATCGGTTTGGAGAGGGGAGTTCATGGTGGTGTGAGGTCAGATTTCGAAATGGAAGCCGCCTTCCGTCAGGGCGTCGTAGCGCGGGCGGTCGAAGCGATGCAGGCGGGCGGGGCGATGCGACCCGGCGGTGAATTCTTCGAGAGGAGCGATGAAGTCGAGGGCGAGCAGTTTCTTGCGGAAGTTCCTCTTATCCAGCGAGCGACCCAGCACCGCCTCATAGAGCGCCTGGAGCTGGCCGAGGGTGAATTTCTCGGGCAGGAGTTCGAAACCGATCGGCTGCCAGCGCACCTTGCCGTGCAACCGGGCCTGGGCGGCCCGCAGGATCTCATCGTGGTCGAAGGCCAGTTCAGGAAGCTTCCCGACCGGAAACCAGGCGGCTTCGCTGGCATCTGTGTCACTCTTGGCAGGGTGCTGGTCGGGCCGGACCAGAGCGAAGTAGGCGACGCTCACCACCCGGCCCCGGGGATCGCGACCCGGAGCGCCGAAGGTCTGGAGCTGCTCCAGGAAGACCTCCCGCAGGCTGGTTTCTTCCTGCAACTCGCGGCGGGCGGCCGTCTCCAGGTCCTCATCCATCAGCACGAACCCCCCCGGCAGCGCCCAGCAGCCCAGGAAAGGGACCAGACCGCGGCGGATCAGCAGAACCTGCAGACCATTGCCATCGAAGCCAAAGACCACGCAGTCCACGGTGAGCGAGGGTCTAGGATATTCGTAGGTGAAACTCATGGTGACACAGGGATATAAGTGTAAAAAATACACGAACACCAGCAAAATCTTGGAGGGACCCTAATGACAGATTTCCCTCCCCTGATAGGACTCGACCAGCCGGAGAGATCTGCTAGGTTCTAAGACAAGCCATGGATAACGAGCCTCAACCTCCACCGAGTCCGACTCCTCCACCTCCGGATCTCTCGAGCACGCCACCGCCCTCTCCCGGTCCGCCACCGCCAAGCCTGACTCCACCGCCTCCAGCACCTCCGCCACCGCCGGGTCTGATGAGCAGCGTCGAACCTCCGCCAAAGCCGAAGGTGACGGTGAAGAAGGATGTGGAAGAAGAGGAAGGGGCCTTGCCACCGGCGGGAAGTGAAGCGCCTTTCAATCCGCGCGTGGTGGCGGCAATCATCGACGCCTGCGTTGCTGCAGGGGTCTACATCCTCTTCGTCATCATCCGGGTTCCGTTTCTCGGAATGATCGCGAACCTTGGTTACTGGCTGGTTCGTGATGCATTGCCTTTCCTGAACGGGCAGAGTGTCGGCAAGAAGGCGATGAAGCTGCGTGCGGTTACCGTGGAGGGCAAATCGCTCTCGGGAGACTGGAAAACCAGTGCGATTCGGAACCTCTCGCTGGTGATCCCATTCCTCGGTCTGGTCGATCTCTTCCTTCTCTGGCAGAAGAACGAGAAAGGTGGTAAACTCCGCCGTCTCGGTGACGACTGGGCCAAGACCAAGGTTATCGTGGCTGCCGAGGAGCCTGAGCCGGTCACACCAGCTCCTCCTCAGAGCTGACCAAATCTCTCCAAGCTCCGGTATGCCTCATTAGGCTGCCGGAGCTTTTTAATGCCCTCACTTCTGGCACTTCGGACACCAATACGTTGAGCGCTGGCCCATCACGGCCTGCTCGATCGGCGTCCCGCAAACGCGGCACGGCTGGTCCTTCCGTTCGTAGACAAAGAGCCGCTGCTTGAAATAGCCTGGCTCACCGTTGGAGTTCAGGAAATCCCGCAGCGTGGTGCCGCCCTGCTCGATCGACTCGGTCAGCACTTCACGGATGCCATCGGCCAGCTTGGCCAGCCTCGCTTTTGAGACCTCACCGGCTGGAGTGGCAGGGAGGATTTTGGCGCGGAACAGGGCTTCGCTCGCGTAGATGTTCCCGACGCCTACGACGATCTTGGCGTCCATGATCGCCACCTTGATCGCGATTTTTTTCCCGGCGCAGCCTTTTAGAAGTGTCTCCGTCGTGAACTCTGGGTCAAGCGGTTCCGGACCCAGGTCTCTTAGCAGTGGGTGGTCGGCAGGATCTCCCTCCGGCAGATGCAGGTAAATGCCGAAGCGCCGCGGATCGTGAAAACGGAGCTGTTTTCCCGATGAAAGCCCCAGGATCACATGGTCATGCTTCTTGAACTCCTCCGCCTCGCCGGAAATCCGCAGGCTGCCCGACATGCCCAGATGGATGAGCAGATGTCCCGCTCCCTTGAGCGTGAAAATGAGATACTTCGCCCGCCGTGCGACGGCGGTGATGGCGTGGCCGGCGATGTCGTCGATCGTCTCTGAGACCGGCTGGCGCAGGCCGCGGTGGCGGACGATGACTTCGGTGATCTTCTTTCCCACCACATGCGGCTCGACTCCGCGCCGGGTCGTTTCGACTTCAGGGAGTTCGGGCATTTCAGCGGAGGATGTAGAGCATCGTGGCGATCACATGGCAGGCGCTGCCCGAAAGCACGAAGAGGTGCCAGATGGAGTGATTGAAGCGCAGCGAGCGCCATGAGAAGAAGATCACTCCAAAGGTGTAACAAAGACCGCCCGCGACCATCCAGGCGATCCCGGCCGGCGGTAGAATCCGGGTCATCGGCCCCAGAGCGACCACCACGAGCCAGCCCATGATCACGTAGAGCAGGGTCGACCACCAGTTGTCCTTGCGACCGCGCATGAAAGTCTTCAGCAGGACTCCAGCGAGGGCGAGGAACCAGATGGTGCCGAAGAGCGACCACGACCAGCCCCAGCGCTCGCGGAGTGCGACCAGAGTCAGCGGGGTGTAGGATCCGGCGATCAGCAGGTAGATGCAGGCGTGGTCAAAAGACTGAAGGATCGACTTGGCCTTCAGGCTGGTGGACGCGTGGTAGAGCGTGGAGGAGAGATAGAGCATCACCAGCGTGGTGCCGAAGACACAGGCGGAAACCA
>JAQGPE010000087.1 GCA_028293225.1 Akkermansiaceae bacterium
ACTGCCCGGTGCGCGCATAGGCCTGCCAGTTGATGTGCCGTGGATCGTCCCCCGGCACATAGGAGCGGTGGTCCTGGAAATCGAGCGACGAGCCCACGCCCGCGCCCTGGAATTCCCCTGCCTGGCCTTTCCACACCCGCGAGCGCAGCGGCAGATGCAGCCGGCCCGAGACCGCGAGAGCCCGGGCATGACAGGCGCTGAGTTCTTCAGGGGTCATGACGGCGGGTTGTATTGGCGGGTTTGCTCTTCAACCTGCCGGATCGGGCCCGACTGGCGGATGGCGAAGAGCAGCGCCGCGATGGCGTAGATCCCGGTGAAGAACGCTCCGGTGGTCATGGCTTCGGTCGTCGGCACGTTGGCCACTTCCCTGAGGAAGAACGGCATCGGTGGCACCCAGCAGAACGCCCACAGGAAATCGTGCGACGACATGGAGGAGGAAATGGCGACCGCCACCAAGGTGATCAGCACGGTGCTCACGAGAGCAATGACGTAGGCCGCGAAGCGGTTTTTAATCCTCCGCTGAAAGCCCCCGAGCAGCGCCGCCGGAAACAGCAGCGTCCCGGCGGTGCAGATCAGAAAGACTCCGGTATCATCGCTCGGAACCCGCTTGCTGAGAGCGAAGAAAAGTCCGGCGAGGGCGATCAGAGCGATGCTGAAGAGCGTGCCGGAAGGCCAGCCTGGATACAGGAACCGCCCTGCGACCACACCCGCCGCTCCCTTCTTCACAAACTTCGCGCAGACCGGCGGCAACAGATGAAACGGCTCGGTCAGGGAAAGGATCACGGCTGGCACCACGGTCATGCCCAGCAGCAGCACCATCACGGTTTCGTCGGTGGAGCGGAAGCGGATCAGCAGCCCCACCAGCAGCAGGCAGCCGAGCGAGATGACTCTCCGGATGGTGCTGTGATTTTCCGCAGCGGGCGCGATCGCAGAGGCTCCCAGACCGAGGGCCATCCAGGCCAGATAGCTTCCCGCGACGTAGGTGATGGCCAGAACCCACCGCGATTCGGCGCTCTCGAGGGAAAACGCGTTGGACACGTCGCCGAAGCGCGCGGCGAGCCCCCAGATGAAGCTGATCAGGACGACTCCTCCCACGAGCGGCAGCAGGCCGCGAATGAGAATCGACGGCACCGCCGACAATCCTACGGTGAACGCCGTAAAAACCCCGGAAAGGAAGAACACCGTTCCCATCATCAGCAACTCCGAGAAAAGCTGCATCCCGCCGAAGAAGTAACGCAGGATCAGGTAGGGAATGATCGCGATGAACAGCAGCGCGGTCTGGCTGTAGATCGATACCCACTTGCCCAGCACGATCCGCCAGGAACTGAGGCGGGTCAGCACCATCAGTTCGATGGTGTTTTCCTTGATCTCGCCATGCAGCGCCCCGATCCCGCGCAGCGGCTGGATGACCAGGGCGGCGATCGAGAAGAAAAAGAAGATGATCGAGGAAATGGTGCCGCCACCGCTCGTGCCGGTGCCCATCCCGCCCGCAGCAGTCAACAACACGAAGGCCAGGAAGCCCTGCAGAGCCAGGAAAACCGACACGAAGGTCTTGGCCCGCAGGCCCTGCCGCAGCTCCTTCACCAACATCGGCGAGAGCCGGTCATGGAAGTCGGACAGAGGCGTCACCGCTTTCCTGGCATTGCCCATCGGCGCGGCCGCCAGGGGCGGGGGAGAGGAGGCCGGATTGATCTCAGCCATGGCTCAGTTCGAGGAAGGAGGGGTGAAGGCGGGCAGCGGCTTCGGCGTCGCCACCGGCTGGGCGGTTTCGCCACGGTCGATCCGACCGAGCATGTCGATGAAGGCATCCTCCAGATTGCGCTGCTCACGGTGGAAGTCGGTCACCTGGAGTCCGCCGCGAATCATCTTCGCCAGCATCTCGGCAGCCCTTTCCGGGTCGCTCGCCTCGATCCTGACCCGGCCGCCGTGTTTGCGGCTTTCGAGGAACTCGATGTCCGGAGTGGTGACGCACCAGTCGGAAAGGGACTGCGGGTCGCCCAGGACCTGCACGTCATAAAGCATGCCGCCGTCGATGTCCGTGCCCTGCTTGAGCGACTCGGAGTCGCCGTGGTGGACGATCCTGCCGGCATTCACGAACAGCAGCGAGTCGCACATCTCGCCGAGTTCGGAAAGGATGTGGGAGGAGATGAAGATCGTCTTGCCCTCCTGCGCCAGCACCCGGATCAGGTGCTTGAGCTCCACGCGGGCCTTCGGATCCAGTCCCGCGGCGGGCTCGTCCATGATCAGCACCTGCGGGTCGTGCAGCAGCGCGCGGCCCAGGCACAGGCGCTGGGTCATGCCTTTCGAAAGCTTGTTGGAAAAGCGGTCTGCCAGCGGTCCCAGGTCGGTGAAATCCATGACCTCGGCGATCCGCTCCTTGCGCTCCTTTCCGGAGTAGCCGAAGGCGCGGGCGTAGAAATCCAGATACTCCAGCACCGTCATGTGCTCGTAGTTGCCGAAGTGGTCCGGCATCCAGCCGATCAGGCGCCGCACCTCCTCGGGATGGTGCACCACATTGATCCCGCAGATCTCGGCGACCCCCATGGTCGGGTAGTCGAGCGAGGCGAGGATCCGCATCGTGGTGGTCTTGCCCGCTCCGTTCGCCCCGACGAATCCGCACACCGATCCGTGCGGAATCTGGAAGCTGATTCCGTTTACGGCCTGCAGCTGGCCGAAGTAGCGATAGAGATTCTGGACGTTGATGGCGTGTTCAGACATGGCCGGGAAAAAGGAAATGCGTTCAGGGCGCGGCGATCGGGCCGGTGATCACGGTGTGGGTTTGCTTCCACGCGATGTGGCTGAAGGTCTCGATCGCCGGCGCTTCGTCGGTCACGGCGACGAACGAACCCTTGCGGTCGAAGAGGCCGTCCGCCTTGCGGCGCAGGCTTTCGGACATCCGCTTCAACTCGAGGTTTCGCTCCGAAGCATCGCCCTGGCTGCAAGTGAAGGCCTTCCCAGCCGTGATGTTTTCAGCCTTCCAGATCGCGCCTGAAGGATCGGTATACCACAGGGTCCTGATCGGGAAATCGAAGGTCGACAGCAGCACCGGCGCTCCGGACTCGCTGCGGGCTTCGATCCGCCCGCGGGTTGGCATCACCGCTTCCAGTGCCTGGCCCTGTTCCGACCGGCTCTGGAACCAGTCGCCCTGCACCTTCAGATTTCCGTCCACGGCCTGGATCTCGAAGCGCGATCCCACGCCGGAGTCATTCGTATAGCGCGACCAGTTGGAGGGATCCATCCGCACCGGTGTGATCATCGCCTGCCCCTTCATCTCAAAGCTGCTGCCCAGCAGCACTCCCGTCCGGGAGATCTGCTCCTGGTTGATGTAGGCCGAGTTTTCACCGTTGTCCGGGCGCACCTCCATCAGCACCAGCCGCATGCCGCGGCCGCCGAAACCATCCTCGAAAAAGATCAGCATCATCAGCACCGCGCTGGCGCCGAGCGCGATCAGCGGCGTGGTGATGAAAAGGCGGTGCCGCCGCCCGGATTTCGCAAAGACGAACAGGTTCACCGGGCCGACCAGGATCGCGAACACGATCAGCACGATCACGAAAACCGCGTAATGGAAGGACTTCTCGCCGAAGAGTGACTGCAGCGGCCAGACGCTGCTGCTACTATAATCCTCGTTGATGCTCTGGTGGAAAGGCTTCGGCAACTCGCGGGGCTTGACGCCATAGAAAAAGTCCACCGTCTCGACCGGCGCCAGCGTCATTGCCGCCGGCAGCGGCAGGGTCGTCACCTGGCCCATGCTCCGCCCGCCGCTGGGATCGGTCTTGATCCCCAGCGATTTCAAATCAGCCGCGCCATCGACATAAATCACCAGCCGCCCGCCCAGCCGGTTCCACTGCATGATCGCGTTCCGCGCTCCCGGCGTGACCGCCGACCAGTCGCTGTCGGTCATCGCAATGGCGTCGTAGCCAGAGTAGGCGCGCCAATCCTCCGGCAGCTGCCGGGGATCGAACTTCGCCGCAAAACTGAAATGCCCGTAGCGGGAGCCGCTGCCGGTCACCTTCGTCGCCGCCTGGCTGTCGAGCGCCGACGCGTTCTTGGTATAAAGCGGTTCGCTCAGCAGAACCGCAGGCTTGCCGTCGATCCCATCCACATTCAGCGATCCCTGCGCCTCGCCAAAGCTGCCCGACATCTGCACTCGTATCGATTCGCTGGTATTCCGGCTGCCCGCGTTGAAGAGCGGCACCAGGATGTCCTGGCTGATCGTCTTCTCCGCTTCCCCCTTGATCGAGAAATCGGACTCCACCTGGCTCTCCGCCGCCCGATATCCGGATGCGGAGGAAACGCAGTGCAGCTTCACCGTCCCGGCATTCTTCGTCTTGTTCGAGACGGTCACGCGCACCGGTAGAAACCCACCGCGGGACGGCTGGGAAAACAGCGCCTGGGCCTCGATCCGGAGATTTCCCTCCGGATCGGGAGCGTGCATGAAAAGGGCTTCCTGAGCAGCCAGAGGCTGCAGCAGCAGGAGGGCGAGGAGGAGTCGCTTTGGCAGCATGGGACGAATCAGGCGGAGGGGACGGGCTTCAGAGTCTTGGGAGTGGCACTGCCCTGGAACGGGATCTCATCCAGTAAAGTACGGATCACATCGTTGTTCGACAGGCCCTCGATGCGGGCATTGTATTCCAGCACGATGCGGTGGCGCAGCACCGCCGGAGCGATCGCCTTGACGTCCTCGAAGGAGGTATTGGTCCGCTCGTTCATCAGCGCCCGGGCCTTCGCCGCCGAGGCCAGCGAAAGCGCCGCGCGCGGGCTGGCTCCATAGCGGATGCCGCGCGCCGCAGCCGACTGGCCCGGGTGCGTGCCATCGACCAGCCGCGCGATGTAGTTCGCCACCACATCCGGGAGATAGATCCGCCGCACCAGGTTCAGCACCTCGTCCAGGGTCTCGCCATCCATGATCGCTTCGACCACCGGTTCCGTGCCCAGTTCCCGCTGCGTCACGATCCGCTCCAGCGTC
>JAQGPE010000108.1 GCA_028293225.1 Akkermansiaceae bacterium
GTGCTGCCCCGTTTCCCATGAAGACCGCCACCCGCAGCATCTGGCTCACCATTTTCATTCTGCTCTGCGCGTTTCTGGGCTTCTGGCTTGTCAGAGACGCTGCGACCACCGTCGCCGTTGAGCCGCCTCCGGCCCGGCCGCATGTGCCACGGCCGGTCGAGCCGCAGCGCCCGAAGGCCTCCAAAGTGGAGGATCGCCAGGAATTCGACGACGGAGTGACGACCGTTCAGGCCTTCTCCAGTTGCCATCCGAGGGAATTGATCCTGCGCTTCCCCTCGGCCGCCACCTTCAATTCCTTCATTGCAGCCATTTCAACCAGCCGTGTCACGCTGGTCGCCCAGCTCGGCCGCCTGCTGGCGATACGGGTGTCTTACATTGAGGAGCAGGACCTGCAGGATCTTCTGACCGTCGAGAAGGTGACCTTCTACCAGTCCGTCGCACCGCCGCCCGATCGCGGCGCGCCGACGCTGACTTCCGAATCCGGCGGCGAACCGGTCGGCAACGGCGTGCTGAAAATGCTCGGCATCACCGGCGACCGCTCACGCTGGGGCGAGGGCGTGCGGATCGGGATTCTCGACAGCGGCGTCATCGCGCACCCGACCCTGAAGCACTTCACCCGCTCGATCGAGGTGGTGCCTTTTCCGCAGGATCTGGCCCAGACCAACGGTCACGGCACCGCCATCGCCTCACTGGCCGCCGGTTCCTTACCGGACGCCCAGGGCATCGCCCCGGCGGCGGAGATCGTCTCGATCAAGGTCGCCACCGAGGAAGGCCGCAGCGATGCGCTCTACATGGCCACCGGCATCCTGGCCGCGGTCGATGAACGCGTCGACATCCTCAACGTCTCCATGGGCCAGTCTTCGGACAATCCGCTGCTCGCCGATGCGGTGGCCATCGCCCAGCAGGCCGGCATGGTGATCGTCGCCTCGGCCGGCAATGACGGCGTTTCCGACGCCGGCTATCCCGCCGACTACAAGGACGTGATCAGCGTTGGCGCGGTCGATGCGAAGGGCATCCACATGGGCTTCTCGAACTTCGGCAAGAAGCTCTCCCTCACCGCTCCCGGCTACGGGGTCAATGCCGCCTGGCCGGTCGGCCGCTACGTTTCGATCAGTGGCACTTCGGCCAGCACCCCGATCGTCAGCGGGGCCATCGCCGCGACCATGTCAAATGGCACCGGCCCCCGCCTCACCGCAAAAGACGCCGCCGCCGCGGTGATCGCCTGCGCCGATGACACCGGCATCCCCGGCCCCGATACGGAGTATGGCATGGGCATGCTCGATGTCGGCCGCGTGATGCGCCGCAATACCCCCGGCATCCTGGATGCCGCCATCACCGACCTCCGCATGGTCCAGACGCCTGGAAATTCCGGCGCGTATCAGATCGAAATCTCGGTCCAGAATCAGGGCACCGCGATCCTTTCGAATCCGCTGGTGGAAATCCGCACTCCTTCCGGCGTGCAGCAGGCCACCGCCGGCGCGATCATGCCGGGTGACCACAGCGTCTTCACCCTGCCGGTCTATCCCGCCAACTGGCCGGGCAAGCGCTACGACATTTCCGCCGTGGTGAACTACGCGAATGCCGCCCGTGACATCACCCCGGCCAATAATCTGCGCAAGGGCACCTTCAGTCCTCAGTGACTTCGGCGGCCGGTGGCCCTGAAACCTGTTCGAACATCGGCCAGAGCTCCGCGACCAGCTTCTCCTGCGCGGCTTCCATCACCGCCCGGCTCTCCGGAGTGTCGTCCTCGTGGCCGGCCAGATGCAGCAGGCCGTGGACAAGGTAACGGAACAACTCGCGCAGGACCGGTTCGCTGTTCTCGTCGGCCTGGCGCAGCGCCACCTCGATGCCGATGACGATCTCGCCGTGGTGGAAGGTGATGACATCCGTCTCACCCGGGAGATTCATGAACTCCTGGTGGACCCGCGCGCTTTCCTGATCGTCCACCAGGGCGATCTCGACCCAGCCGAGTTCCGGTAGCGGCGCATGGTCGCAGACGACATACTCCGCCAGCACCCGGTGGGCTGCGGCGAGCCCGCCCGTTTCAAGCTGGGTAAGCCAGACATGCGGGACCGGCACGACTTCCTGATTGTCGCCAATAATGACTTCCAACGAGTTCACGAAGGATTGGGGATGATGGTGGGTTTGGACGGAGTGGGGCGGATGGTTTCGCCGCCGGGATTCTGCACGCGTTTTTCCAGATCCGACTTGCGACCGCCCTGGGAGCGTTCATCCGTGGGATAGTCGATCCGGCTGTGCAGCATGCTACGCAGCGTGCTGCAAAAGCTATCCTTAACCTTGGCCAAATCCCTGATGGTCAGGACGCAGTCGTCGAGCTGGCCGTCGCAGACGCGGGACTCCACCAGATCCTCGACCATCGAGCGGATCTTCGCCGGGGTGGGCTTTTTGAGGGTGCGGGAGGCGCTTTCGACGATGTCCGCCAGGCTCAGGATGCCGCTCTCGCGGGTGCGTGGCCGGGGGCCGGGATAGCGGAAATTTCTCTCGCCGATCTTCGGCAGATCCTCGGGATTCCTCAACCCCTGCTCGACCTTTTCCATCTCCGCCCTCTTCTGCTCCTGCGCGCGGCGGTAGAAATAGCTGACCAGCGAGTCGCCGTGGTGCTCCTGGATCACGTCGATCACCCGCGGGTTCAGCTTGTGCTTCACCGCCAGATCGACGCCGTCCTTCACGTGCGCGATGATGATCAGCGCGCTCATGGTGGGGGTCAGGGTCGCGTGCGGGCTTTCCCCGCCTTCGTGCTGATTCTCAATGAAATACTCCGGCTTCGAGAGTTTGCCGATGTCGTGGAAATAAGCCCCCACCCGGCACATCGGCGCATTCGCCCCCACCGCTTCGGCCGCGGCCTCCGCCAGCGAGGCGACCACCAGGCTGTGGTGGAAGGT
>JAQGPE010000116.1 GCA_028293225.1 Akkermansiaceae bacterium
GCGGTCGCCTTTCACATCGGCGGCGGCCAAGCAGAAGCAGGTAGAGGTTCCCACCGGTTCGATCGCCGGTTCCTGGTCGCTTGTGGGTTGCTCCGAGGCGGCCCAGGGCTACCGGGTCACGATCGCCAGCCGGTCGGCTCCGGAACAAACCCGGGTCATCCGCTCCGGCGAGACCGGTGATTTTTCGATCGTCCGGGTCGATCCCGGCGACGGCTCGCTTGAGGCGCTGGCGGTGACCCTTACCGACGGCCAGCGAACCGAGACCCTGCATTTCGACAAGGAACTTCTTTCCCCGGAGCCTGCCGCCACCGGCAAAAGCGATCCGAAACCTCCCCGTGCCATCGTCATTCCAGACCCCTGAAATCATGAAGAATCTGGCAAAACTACTTCTCCTATCCGTGGCCGCCGGCACAGCCGTTGCGGACGTGCCGAAAAAGCCGCCGGTGAACCAGTACAACCTGCTGTGGACCCGCTCTCCTTTTACGACCAAACCAACACCGCCGCCGCCGACGGATCCTGTCAGCCCCTTCGAAGATTGGGCCTTGGGCGGGGTCTCGGAAATCTCCGGTGGCTACATGGTCACCCTGATCAACGTCAAAAAGCAGGGCGAAATGCAAGTAGTCCGCCCGGACCGGGTGGAGGTGGTGACTCCTGATACCGTGGAGTTCTTTAACCCGGGTGAAGGTGGCAATTTCTCCGTCGTTCGCGTGGACTTCGGCAAGGAGAGCTGGAAGGACACCAAGGTGATCCTCGCTGCGGGCGGCAAAACCGGCTCCGTTGAGTTCAAGGAAGATCTCATGATCCCCAAATCGGGAGCCGCCGCTCCCCAACCGGTTCCCGGCCAACCCCCCGGTGCCGTTCCCCCCCAGCCCCAGGGCCAGGGCCAGGCCGCTCCGGCGCCAGCCGCCCCCGGCGGTCGCGTTCCTCGTCCGCGAGGCGCGGTTCCCACTCCCGCGCCTGCCCGGCGCTGATCCGTTTTCCTCCTTTTCTTAACTCCAGCCAGTCTTTCTCCCATGCCGTCGCATTCACCTCGCATCCTTCTCACCGGTCTGCTCGCTGTAGGGACTGCCCTCGCACAACAACCTCAGCGACCGAACCTGACCCCGCCCCAGCCGGCGGGCGCCACTGTTCCCGCCGGCCAGGACGGTGCGGGTGACCCGGATGCGCCCAAACGCTACACGGAGCCCAAGCTCTCCGGCGAGCACCTCGCGGAAATCTACACTACTCTCACGGGCCGCAGGGTGGCGATCAGCAACGAGGCGCTGACCGCTGAGTTCCACTTCGTCCAGAAGGACCCTCTCGGAAAAGAGGAAGCGCTGGAGCTTCTGAAGGTCGCGGCACTGGTGGAAGGCTTCGTCTTCGTGCCTGCCGGTGACAAAACGGACCGGCTGGTCTATTCGAAGGCGGCGGCGAACATTCGTTCGATCGGTCTGCCGGTGATCACCAGGGCCTCTGACCTCCCGGCGGGGGATCAGGTCGTGACCTACGTCATGTCTCTGAAGAACATCAAGCCGGACGACGCCAAGCGGACTTTCGAGGCCGTGATGATGCAGCAGAACTCATCGTATGGCTCGATTGCGCCGGTGCCGAACGCTTCGGCGGTCATCATCACCGACAACACCGCGCTGATCCGGACTCTGATCGAGATTCAACAGAAGATCGACGTTCCCTCCGCCAATATCGGCACCCAGTTCATCAAAGTGCAGTATGCTGATGTCACGGAGCTGGCGGATACGCTCAATCAGCTGGTGGGGAGCCAGCAACAGCAAACCCAAACATCCGCTGGAATCAACCGTGCGCAGCCCCAAGGCAACAACCCTCCGGGGTTCGTCGCTCCGGTCGGCGGAGAAGGCTCCGCCGCCGGCGAGTCGGTGCCGATCCAGATCGTGCCGAATCCGCGCACGAACGAGATCTTCGTGATGGGCCGGCCGGCCGACATTATCTTTGTCGAAGGGCTCGTCCGCGGCTTCGATTCCCAGACGGATCAGAAGAATTTCCTGCGCCGCAAATTGAAATTCCTGGCCGTGGCGGATTTCCTGCCGGTGGCCCAGCAGGCGCTTGAGCGCACCTTCAGCAGCGGCGCCAATGGCCAGGGCAGCGGAGCGAATTTCGGCGGCCAGGGCGGCCAGGGTAATCGCAATGGCCAGGCCGGTGGCGCCGCTGGCGGCTCCCGTACCGGACAGGGGCAGGCAAGCACCCGGTCGTCCACTTCGGGCACGAGCAGCACCGGCACTAGCGGAAGTTCTTCGAGCGGCTCCAGCAGTTCGGGAAGTTCCGGTTCGAGCGGCGGCCTCAATGCTCCCGATGTGAGCACGGCTCCTGTGGCGCAGCTGGTGGGCCGGACGCTCCTGGTCGGGGACAACATTACCAACTCGATCGTCATTCAGGGACCTCCGGCGA
Organism: Akkermansiaceae bacterium; assembly: GCA_028293225.1. Taxonomy (GTDB): domain Bacteria; phylum Verrucomicrobiota; class Verrucomicrobiia; order Verrucomicrobiales; family Akkermansiaceae; genus Haloferula. The sequence continues at coordinate 2,401 of JAQGPE010000116.1, forward strand.
GCCTGGAAGTGGTGAACAAGCTGCTCGACGAAATCGACGTCAAGGCCCAGCAGGTCATGATTTCCTGCGTCTTTGGCCAGCTGAGTCTCACCGATGACAAATCCTTCGGCGTCGACTACCTCCGCACGCTCGATGTGAATGGCAAAAATTCCATCGCCGGCCGCGGTGGCGCTGGCACGGGTGGCGTCATCCCGCTGGATCCGAATACCACGACTCCTTTCAATCCGGGCAGCCTTGCGGCGACGACCGGCTTGGGCCTCTACGGTAAGATCGGCCCGTACCTGAACATCTACCTGTCTGCGATGCAGAAGAGCGACAAGTTCACCGTTCTGTCCCGTCCGACGATCTACATGTCGAACAACCAGAAGGGCTCCATCACCAGCGGCACCAAGATCGCGGTGCCGACCGGCAGCTACAACGGCGGCGCCAGCAGCGGGATCAGCACCAACTTCGAATATCGCGACGTCGATCTGAAGCTTGAGGTGATTCCGCTGGTGAATTCGCCGACCGAAATCACCCTGCAGATCTACCTGGTCAGCCAGGACCTCGGCAACAACCGCACCGTGGGCGAGTTCGCGATTCCTGACATTCTGAACCGGGAACTCCTCACGACCGTGACGGTGCCGAATAACGAAACGATCGTGCTCGGCGGTTTGATCACCAGCCACGACGACCGGAGCAAGAACGGCATCCCGATCCTCAGCCAGATCCCCTATATCGGCGGCCTGTTCGGCACCAATGGGGTGACTAAATCCCGCGACGAACTGCTGATCTTCATTCAGCCGAAGATCGTCAGCGATGATGCCACCCTCTACGAAGCGCAGGCCGACATGGCCGGCCGCTACAAGGTCGACGAACTTGGCCATGAGTTCATCCAGGGCCCTGCCGGTCAGCCTACGAAAAATGTGGTGGTGCCGGTGGTCGATCCGAAAGCCGCCGCCAAGGGGGCTACGACCACGACCACGGTTCTGCCGGAGTCCCAGGGTGGTCCGCGCCGCGTGACCAGCCGGCCGGCGCATCGCTGAGAATCGCCAGTTTCACCGGTGAGCGGCGCTGCCATTCACCCGAAAAGGCCCGTGGATCTTCCAATCCACGGGTCTTCCCGCACCGGGGGCTTGCCAAGTGGGATTACCCGTCTCATTTTGTCTTCCCGGTTCCGGGAGAATCCCGTCTTTCAATAAATCCCACCTATATTCGCTCCATGCCCGAAATCACCGAATCGGAACTCGCACCGAACGTGAAGGCCTTGTGGCTCAAGTCACTTAGTGCGGTCCAGATGAACAACCACGGCTACGCCGTGAAGATCCTCCAGAGTGTCCTCAAGGACGCCCCCGAATTCCTCGAAGGCCGCCAGGTGCTTCGGAAGTGTGAAGCGGTGGTGACCGGCGGCCCGAAGAAGCAGTCAAAAATCTTCGGCGTCAGCTCCGGCAGCGGACTCAGCCTTTCGAAGCCGGCCGGCCTCGTCAAAAAGGGCGACGCCCGCGGCGCTCTGCCCCTGATCGAGGAAGAACTCGAAAAGGATCCCTACAATACCGAAGCGAACGATCTATTGTTCGACGCCTTCACCGCGCTTGGCCTCCACGCGAGTGCCGTCTTCGCTCTGGAAACGATCCGGAAGGGTCATCCGGAAGACCAGAAGAAGATGCACAAGCTGGCTGAGTACTATCTCGCCCGCGAAAATCCCCAGGCTGCCGCCGAGGTCTATCGCGACATCGTCAAGCATCACCCGACCGACTCCGCCGCCATCAAGGGCGACAAGGACTGCACTGCCCGCGCTTCCATGCAGAAGGGCAATTGGAGCGAGCAGGCTGACATGAAGAGCCTGCTGGCCAACAAGGGCCAGACGGAAGACCTTGAAAAGCAGGCCCGCAGCGGTCTGACCCGCGAGCAGCTGGAAGAGCGCCGCGACAAGCTGGTCCTCAAGTACTCCGAAGATCAGAACAATCTGTTCGTGGTCAAGGATCTTGGCGCTATTTACGAGCAGCTCGAAGACTGGGGCAACGCCACCGCCTTCTACAGCTGGGGCTTCTCCCTGAGCAACGGCGACGTCGCCCTGCGCACCAAGGCCGGGCAGATGCAGGACCGCTTCAACGAGCAGGAAATGAAGGATCTGGAAGCCGCCGTGAAGGCGAATCCGGACGATCCCGAACTCAAGGCTCGTTGGAAGGA
>JAQGPE010000136.1 GCA_028293225.1 Akkermansiaceae bacterium
TGCTCTACGACTTCGGCGACATGGTCCGCACCGCCACGCCGACCAGCCGCGAGGACGAGACCGACCTGTCGCTCATCGGCGTTCGTCTCGATCGCTTCGAGTCGCTGGTTCGCGGCTATCTCCAGAGCGCCTCCTCTTTCCTGATCCGCGCGGAAATGGATCTGCTCGCCTTTTCCGGCAAGCTGCTCACCTTGGAGTGCGGCATCCGCTTCCTCACCGACTATCTGCAGGGCGACATCTATTTCAAAACCAGCCGCCCCAGGCACAACCTCGACCGCTGCCGCTCTCAGTTCGCCATGGTCCGTTCGATCGAAGAGAATCTCTGGCGCATGGAGGAAATCGTCCTGACCGCCGCGGAAGGATCCGCAGAACTCTTCACCGCATGAAAATCCTCAACACCGGCGGGTCCGGCTTCATCGGCTCCCACATCGTGGAGCACTACCAGGACCACGCCACGGAGATCCGCGTGCTGGACAATCTGCGCACCGGCCACCGACGGAATCTCGCTGGGCTGAAGCACACGTTTATTGAAGCCTCGATCACCGACCCCGCTGCCGTGCGCGAAGCGCTCGAAGGCGTGGATCTGGTCTTCCACCTCGCCGCGATAGTCAGCGTGCCGGAGTCGATGGCCAGGCCGGCCGAGTGCGTGGACATCAACGTCCAAGGTCTCCTCAACGTCCTCGAAGCGTCCGCCGCCGCCGGGGTGAAGAAGCTCGTCTTCGCTTCTTCCGCCGCCGTCTACGGAAACAACCCCAGCGTCCCGAAAACCGAGGACATGCTGCCGGAACCGCAGAGCCCGTACGCGATCACCAAGCTCGACGGCGAATACTACCTCGACCTCTATCGTCGCGAGCGAGGGCTCGAGACCGCCGCGATCCGTTTTTTCAACGTCTTCGGCCCGCGCCAGGATCCGAAGGGCGCCTATGCCGCGGTGGTGCCGATCTTCATCGAGAAGGCGCTGCGCAACGAGGATCTCACGATCTTCGGCGACGGCACCCAGACCCGCGATTTCATCTACGTGAAGGACATCGTCGGCGCCCTCGCTTTCGCGGCGGAGACCACCGGTGTGACCGGCGTTTTCAATGCCGGCTACGGCGCTCAGATGACCATCGGAGAACTGGCCGCGCGCATCATCGCGGCGGCAGGTTCAACGACAAAAATTCTCCACGCGCCGACCCGCGCCGGTGACGTGAAACATTCACGCTCCAGTGCGGCGAAACTCCAGCAGGCGGGCTGGCAGCCCCGGCACACACTCGACAGTTCGCTGGCGGAAACGCTTGCGAGCTTCCAGCGACAATAAGGTAAGGCGCTCCATTAAATGCTACTAAAATAGCATTTAAGGTTGACCAGCTCTTCATTATGCTGTTTTTCCAGCAATATGAAGATCCTGGGAATCTGCCTCCTTCTCGTTGCTGCGAGCTCCCTGCGCGGCAGTCCGCAACCGTTCCTGCTCGAGCCTGCCGAGTCCCGGCCCAAGGAAATCGGCGGCCTGGAATTTTCGATCGTCACCCAGTCCGTATTCCTCCCGGATGGCCGCGATTCCGTGGTGCAACTTCGGATCACCAATCGAGGAACAGCGCCTCTGCTGTTTCCCACCTTCGACAGCTTCTCCATCACCCTGACAGGCCCGGACCACAAGCCGGTCCCGCTCGGCGGCAATCGCGATGCCACCACGATCACTCCGAACATTCTGCTTCAGCCCGGGAAAAGTTTCTGCTGGCCGCTCAGCGTCCGGCTCAAGTCATCGGCCAAACCGGGTTCCCTCGAACTCGATTTCAAGGACCCCACCGGAAGCCAGTCGCTCTCTACCCTGAAGCCCGGCAGCTACACCCTGCAGTGCGAGCTGTTTCCCACTCATTACGACTTTGCCGGAAAGGGTGGACTTCCCGCTCCCTTGTGGTCCGCCAAAGGCTCCACCGAGCCGGTAAGTATCACCCTCGATGCTCCGGAGCCCGCCCGATAGCGCGCGCTCACTCTCCTGCCTTGCCCAGTGTCCGCGGCCCCCAGATCGCCAGGACGGCGGAGAAAAGAATCACCAGCGAAAAAGCAGCGGGCAGGGAGGTGAGGTGGGCGATTCCCCCGATCGCCGGCGGGCCGGCCAGGAAGCCGAAATAGCCCATCATCGAGACTGCGGCGATCCCCTCGCCCACGCCGCCGTGGTGAGCCCTGCCGCCGGCCCCGAACAGGATCGGCACCTGATTCGACAGTCCGAGTCCGCACAGCGCCAGCCCGGCAAAGGTCGCGATCCAGTGGTGGATCGCCACTACCACCAGCATCCCGAGACCGGTGAGCAGTGCGCCGTAGCGCAGCACCTTTCCCGGCTCAACCCGCGCCTGCAGCCAGTCACCGGAAAGACGGCCAATCGCCATCGCCGCGGAGAACGTCCCGAAAGCCAGCGGCGCGAGCCAATCCTCGGCGCCTGAAACCACCCGGCTGTAAATCGAACTCCAGTCCATCATCACGCCCTCCGCGAAAAGCACCAGCAGGCACAGTGCCCCGATCTTGAGAATCACTTTTGAAGGCAGCTTCCGGCTGCGATGCCCGCTCGCCTTCGAAACCGCATCCGTGGACAAAAGTCTTCCACCCTGGCTGATCGCCGCCAGAAAGAGCAGCACGCCGAGACAGCACACCAGCATCAGCGGGGTGACGCCCTCCTTCAAGGCCTTCGCCGTGCCCAGGGCGGCCAACCCGCCACCGATGCTCCACAGCGCCTGGAAGCCCGACATGATCCGCCGCGTCCCGGCATTCTCCACGGCGATCGCCTGCGAGTTGATCGAGACGTCAAAAGCGCCCTTCATCGCCCCGAACAGGGTCGCCGCGGCGATGAGCCAGCCGAGCGATGGAGCGGAAACCAGCGCGATCAGATACAGGCAGTAAACCGGGGCAAGAAAACGGATCACCCTGCCGCTGCCCCAGCGCGAGATCGCCCGGCCCGCCAGCGGCATCCCGGCCATCGCGCCCAGCACCATCCCGAGCATCGCCTTGCTGAGATCCATTTCGCTCAGGGCGAATTTCTCGCGGAAAGTCGGCAGCAGAGTCGCCCAGACGCCAAATCCAATCCCGTCGACCAGGAACATGACCGAAGCCCCGAACCGCACGCGGCGGTGTTCGTCCCCCGCCAGGATCTCCGGCTTGGGAATCGATAGGCTGTCAGACGCCACCACCATTTCCTGCATGCCCGCAGCATGCCCGAAATCTCCTGATTCTTCCAATGGCATGATTTCATGACCGTGATAGCCTCAGGTTATGGACATCCGCGAACTGCGTTCTTTCATCCTGCTGTCCGAGCAGCTTCATTTCGGCCGCGCCGCCGGGCTGCTGCACCTCAGCCAACCCGCCCTGACCAAGCAGATCCGCCGCCTGGAGGAGGAACTCGGCAGCTCGCTGTTCGAGCGCGGCAAGCACGGCACCCTCCCCACCGCCTTCGGCACTCGCTTTCTCCAGGAGGCCCGTTCGGTGGTCGATGCCTTCGACCGCCTCCTGGAGCGTGGCCGCAAGGCCGCCCGCGGCGAGTCAGGCATCCTTCACCTCGGCTTCGGCTTTCACACCATCGAGCTCGTCCCCCGTCTGGTGGTCCGCCTGCGAAAAGTCGCACCGGGAATCGAGGTGACCCTGCGTGACATGTCGACGGCCGAGCAGGTCGAGGGACTGGAGTCAGGCGAGATCGATCTCGGCTTCGTCCGCATGCCCGTCGGCCACGGCTTCGCCACCATGCCGGTCATTCGCGACCGCCTCTCACTGGTATCTTCCACCTCGTCCGCGCTTCCCGCCCACGCGACGCTGAAGGACTGCCGCAATGAGCCCTTCGTCGCTCTCTCGGAGAAACGCGCCCCCGGCTACTACAACCACATGCTGCGACTGTGCGCGCTGCATGGCTTTCACCCGAAGGTCGTGCAACAGGTGCCGGAGGTCACCACCGCGCTCGCCCTGGTTCGTGCCGGTCTCGGCGTCGCGGTCGTGCCGGAGTCGTTCCGCAGCGGCCACTTCGGCGGCATCCGCATGCACCCGCTGAAGGAAAAAGATGCCGGCTGGTCCGTCGCCGCCGCCTGGAGAAAGAACGATACCAACCCTGCCCTGGTCCGGTTCCTCGACCTGCTGCGCCAGGAAATCAAACCCAGGTAGGACCCAAGCTACGGCTTTCCCAGTACAATCACCAGCGCCCCTGCCACGATCAACCCGCCGCCCACACATTGCGGCCAGCCGATCCGCTCCTTCAGGAAAATCCCCGCCAGGGCGATCGCAAAGACCACCCCCAGCTTGTCCACCGGGGCGACCTTCGATGCCTCGCCCAACTGCAACGCCCGGAAGTAGCATAGCCACGACGCCCCGGTCGCCACGCCCGACAGCACCAGAAAGATCCAGTTCTTCCGCGTCAACTCGCCCACCGCGGTCATCGGCACCACCGCCAGCGCAATGCCCCAGGTGATCACCAGGATCACCACGGTCCTCAATGCCGTCGCCAGATGCGAGTTCACTCCCTCGATCCCGACCTTCGCCAGAATCGCCGTCAGCCCGGCAAACAGCGCCGAAAGCAGTGCCCAGATCAGCCAGCTCACAGCCCACACCATGGGACGCGAGCTGCCGCAATCAAGCCCCTTCGATCAGCCGGATCCCGTCCTTCTCAATCACGATCTTCCGCTTCCGGAACAATGCGCCGGTCGCCTGCTTGAAGGCTTTCTTGCTCACACCGAGCTCCTTGTGGATCAACTCCGCCGGACTGGAGTCGCACAGAGTCCAAAAGCCGCCGCGGGTCTTGAGCTCCTGCTCCAGCCGGTCTTCGAGATTGTCGATCTTCACCCGGCCCGGCGGATAAAGGCTGAGGTCGATCTTCTGATCCGGCCGCACCTGGACCACGTAGCCCTTGGTCTTCTCGCCCGCCCGGATGCGCCGGAAGACTTCGTTGGCAAACAGCACGCCATTATGCACGCCGTTGACGATCGCCTTGTAGCCCAGTTCGGTTTTGCCATAGAGCAGCAGGTCGACCTCCTGACCCGGCTTGTAGTTCGGCACGGGACCGATGAGGTGCCGCGCCAGCCGCCGGCTGGCGACGATGCGGCCACTGTTCTCGTCGATGTGAACGTGGACCACATAGGAGTTGCCCACTTCCAGGCGGGCGCGCTGCTCGCGAAAGGGCACCAAAAGATCCTTCGGCAGACCCCAGTCAAGGAAGGCGCCCACATTGGTGATCGCAATGACCTCCAGGTAGCCGAACTCGCCGGGCAGCACCTTCGGCCGCTTCAGCGTGGCCACCGGACGATCCTCGGAGTCGTGGTAAAGGAACACCTCGACCGTGCCGCCGATCTGCCATTTCACCGGCATTTCCCGGCGGGGCAGCAGCACTTCCCCCAGTTCCCCGGCATCGAGAAAGACGCCGAAGGGCTGCTCGCGCAGGATGGTCAGGGATGCGATTTCGCCGATTTTTGCCATAAGGTCGTGAGAGAAGCGGGCGCTTCAGCGAAGCTTCCGCTTCTTGGGATTACGCTTTTTCCCGCCAAAGACCACTTCCTTAATGTCGAAAGCTTCCGGGTCGTATTCGCCGCGATACCAGCCGATCTGGCCGTGCAGGGCTTCCATGTATTGGAAGACGCCGCCGAAGTCCTCCGGCGGACAGGCGCGCGCGCCGTCGATCATCTCCGCGCCGCCTTCCCCTTCCGCACGCTTCTCGAAGACGATCTCGTGGATCCATTCTTCCGCGAAATCGTAGCGGTACAGGATCCGCACCGGCAGCTTCTTCTTCCCGAGGAACTCCGCGATGGTGATCTTCAGTTCGTCCTGGAACTCGCCAGGAGTTTGATCAGCCAGGCCGACCGGCCCGATCACGTCGACCAGCCGCTTGCCCTTGCCGTGGCGGAACTCATGCGGGTGCTTGTTCTCCCACCCCATCGCATCCTGAATCGCGTCGTTCAGTTGCAGGAAGTTGAAGGAAGCCGGCACGGAGAACCGCCGCCAGATCTGCGGGGTGATCTGATAGAGGAAAACCTTGATGACGAATCGCGGCTCGGACATGGGTGCGAGGGTAACCGGCTGCCGCACTTTTAGGCAAACGGCAAGTTCTTCCTGCTCTCAGAGTTCCTCGCCGCCGACGAAGGTCCTCAGCACTTCGAAATCTTCATCCAGCAGCACCAGATCGGCGTGATAGCCGGCCTCGATCTTCCCGAAGCCTTCAAGCCCCAGCGACTTCGCCTGGTTCCAGCCGGACACTTTCACGAGCTCAGAAAGCGGCAGCCCGGTGATGTCGGCCAGATTCCTGAGGCCCTCGTTGGCCTTCAGCGTCGATCCCGCCAGCGCTCCGCCATCCTTCAGACGGGCGATACCATCCTTCACCACCACCGGCAGCCCGCCGAGCGTCATCTCCCCGTCCCCCTTCCAGGAAGCGGCCACGGAGTCGGTGATCATCATCAGCCGGTCGATCGACACGACCTTGAAAATCAGCCGCAGCATGTCCGGCGAAAGGTGGATGCCGTCCGTGATCAGCTCGATCCGCAACCGGTCATCCAGCATGCCGGCGCCAATCACTCCGATCTCGCGGTGATGCAGCGGCGTCATGGCGTT
>JAQGPE010000163.1 GCA_028293225.1 Akkermansiaceae bacterium
GCATGATCCAGCCGCCGGAGAATTCACGGGCGGTGCGGTGAAAGTCGGTCTCCTTGTAGCCCAGGCCGGCCAGGATCTTCTTCGCCTTGGGCTCCAGCTGGTAGCCGTTGAGGTGGTTGAACTGGTCCTGGGCATGGGCGTATTCCGGATCGTCCTGGGTGCCCTTGGCCTCGTGCTCCCGCATTGCCCGCAGGTAGCCGACCATTTCCGGGGTCACGCCCATGGCGATTTCCAGCACGGTTTCGTCGCCCGGGTCGCCGGACTCCTGGGCCAGGTAGCCGGTGATGGCGTATTCGTCGCGCTCAATGGTGCCTTCGTCGAGTTCCTCTTCGCCAAGGATCATCCGGAACAGCGTCGACTTGCCGGCGCCGTTCGGACCGACCAGCGCCAGGCGTTCGCCCCAGTTGATCGACATCTCCGCTTCCCGGAAAAGGGTGCGGCCGCCGAGCGTCTTCGAGAGCTTGTGGATCGTGATCACGCCGGGGATGTAAGGACCGGACGGGCCCGGGAAAAGAAAAGAAAACGCCGCGAGGGTCTAACGCCTCACTGGAAGGCGTCGCTTTCCAGGTACTTGAGCCAGGCGGCGTTCAGCGCGGCCGGGTTCTCGAAGCCCAGAGCCTCGGCAAATTGCTGCGGATTCGGCGCCTTGCGCTTGTCCACGGCGTTCGCGAACAGCTTGTCCAGGCCGGGCCGGACCTTCGGATCCTTCCGCATCCACTGGACGAGGCCGTAGCCCATGCCCAGATCGCGCGGAGCCGCCTCAGCGCCGCTGGTTTTCAGGAAGGCCTCGATGTCCGGCTTCGCGCCGTTCTTGACCAGCTTCTTGGTCGCCACGGCCCAGCCCTTGCCGTTCTTGAAGCCCTCCACATCCGTGCCGGTGCTGCTGTAGTGGACCTCGGTCTCGATCTTGCCGCAGATGCTGAACTCGCGCTGGTAGGAGAAGCACAGGTCGAAAAGCACGAAGCTGTAGTCCTCGTTGTCCAGGGTTTCGCTGCCGCCCTGCGCCTGGCGGAGCAGATCCTCGCAGAGGAAGTGGATGCGCTCCGGCCAGAGGCGCTTGAGATTTTCCGCCCCCTTCGTGTCGGTGCGGTACATCCGGCACATCGGCGCGACGCCCCGCTTGGCGGCGAATCCTTTCTCCAGCTTGAAGCTGATGATATTGCCGCGGGTCATGTCGTTGTGACGGATGTAGCTCGACGACGCGGAGGCATACCGGGAGTGCCAGGAATCGAGGATCTTCGCCTCGTCCTCGCCATCGGCCAGGGCGATCAGGAATTTCCCGCCATCGAAACCCTCGCCGAAGGAAGGCACGTCCTTCAGCAGATCCGACCATAGGCGCTCCGCGGCATCGAGATAGGCCAGGATCACCGGCGCCTTCACCTTCTCCGTCGCGGCGACGACGAAACGCTCGGACTGGTAGGAGTTGTTCAGCGTGATGCTATCCAGGGAAAATCCACCCTCGATCGGTTTGAAAGACGCGGGGTCCACCTTGACCGTGGCGAAGTCTCCGGCTCCCGCCGCGGCGGCCACTGGCGCGGCCGGGGTGGTTTTGCCGCTGCCTCCCGCGGCGGCGGCGGGGCCGGACGGGAGGGAGGCCAGATAGATCTGGTCACCGTCGGAGAGGGTGTTCTTCGGAATGGAAACCTCGCGGCCGTCGGCGCGCTTGATCCAGACCGTGTCCGGATCCTGGCGGACGAAAGCAGCGCTCACCGAGCGGCCTTTCGTGTCGGTCCAGTTACGGGCGGTCTCGGCATGGGCCGGGACCAGTGAAAAAGAGAGGCCGGCGAGAAACAGGAGAACGGCGGCCGCCGGGGACCAGTGCGGAAGTCTGCGTGTCATGGAGTGGAGGAGGAGGAGTTGAACGGGGGAGTGACCGGGTTTTCTCTGCGCCGCTTGAAGGGGATGAACCGGCGGCAGCGGCATTCGTTCCGGAAATTCGCGGCCGATTTACTGGAAGGCGTCGCTCTCGAGATATTTCAGCCAGGCGGCATTGAACGCTTCAGGAGAGTCATAACCGAGATTTGCGATGAACTCTTTCGGATCGCTGAAGATCCTTTTTCTCGTCAGGGCCGCATAGCTTTTGTCCAAGCCAGCGAGCCGGGCCGGGTCCTTGCGAATGAACTGGATCAGTCCGAAGCCGAAGCCCAGGTCGCGGGGCGCCGCCTTGGAGTCCAGCGTGTGGAGGAAGGCGTCGATGTCAGGCTTGCCGCCGTTCTTGAGCAGCTTCTTGGTCGCGGCGGCCCAGGCCTTGCCGTTCTTGAAGCCCTCCACCTCGGCGCCGCTCATGATCACCTCGGTCTCGATCTTGCCGCTGATCGCGAACTCCCGTTCGTACGAGTAGCAAAGGGTGATGATGCCGAAGGAGTAACCATCCGAGCCGTAGGGATCGCGGGCGCCCCAGTTGAGGATGTCGGAGACCAGGAAATGAACCCGCTTGCCCCAGTTCTTCTTCATGCTCTCGGCGGTCTTGGAATTCAGGCGGAACGTCCGGATCTGCGGGCAATAGCCGAGCTTTTCCGCCTCTGCCGGGTGGAGATCCAGGTAGCCGATGTTGCGCTCCGCCATCTTGGGATCGTGGAAGAGCAGCGGCTTTCCCGAAGCCGCGTAGTGGGAGTGCCAGGACTCTATCAGGCCGCCTTCGGCTTCGTTCTCATACAGGATGATCACCTTCTTGTGGTCCTCGAAGGCGGTCGCGATCGAGGGCAGCGCCGCGACGATATCCAGATAGGTGCGTTCCGCCGCCTCCGCATACATGCTCACCACCGCCGGCTTGGTCTTGTCGGAAGCCGCGATCACAAAGTGACCGGTCTCCAGGGTGTTCGGCAGGCTGAAGCCATCCAGAGCCAGGCCGCCGCCGTGGGGCTTGAAGAGGGTCGGGTCGACCTTGACGGTATTGAAATCCGCGAGCCCGGACTTGGTGGCGCCGCCCGGCGCGGAGACCGCCCCGCCGGGGGTCGCGGGGCCGGTGGGCACCGAGGCGAGATAGATCTGGTCGGCATCGGAGAGCGTGTTCTTCGGCACCTCGACCTCCCTGCCGTCGCTGCGCTTGATCCAGACGTTGTCGGCATCCTGGCGGACGAAGACGGCGCTGACCGTGCGGCCCTTCGTATCGGTCCAGTCGCGGGCGGCCTCGGCATGGGCGGGAGAGAAATGAAGCGCGCCACCCGCCAGGGTCATCGCGAGGAGGAGATTCCGGAGCAAACGGGAGGGCGGAGTCACGTCCTTGAGCATCCAAAATCCGCTCAACTGCACAATCCGGAAAAACCGCCGGGATCCTATCTTTACACTCCATTGACATGATGTGTGGGGCGCCGCGGTTTGACTTGGCCGCCCGGAGACGCTTGGCTGGTGAGGTGAAAGCCCCTCATTTTCCATGACCTCGCGCCGCGATTTTCTCCGCCTGGGGGCCGCGGGCCTGTTCGCGCTGCCGGGATGCGCCGCCCTTTCCGGAGCTTCAGGAGACCGCTGGACCCGCAGCCAGTTGCAGCGGGCGGAAGAAATCGCCAAGCGCAACGGCGGCAAGGGCTGGGCGGCGTGGAACGGGCGCTCCGAGGCCGCGGGCTGGCAGACTTCCGAACACAGCCAGGCGCTGAGCATCACCAAGTCGCTCGGCGGACTGGCGGCGACACGCGCCTGCCAGGAAGGCTGGCTGCAGCCGGGCGAGCGGGTCGCCGACACGATTCACGAATGGAAAGGCGACGCCCGCAAGCAGCGAATCACCGTGCTGATGCTGCTGCAACAGACGGCCGGGCTCGACCCCGCCGGGAGCGCTCTCTACCACGGAGTGATCGCCGATAAGGGTGCGGTGGCCGTTTCCCGCGCGGCGGTCGATGAGCCGGGCACGCAGTTCCGCTACGGACCGGTGTGCTGGGAAGTGCTGGCCGAGCTGCTGCAGCGCAAGCTCCAGGCCCGCGGCGAGACCCTGGAGTCCTTCCTGCATCGCGGCGTGATGCGGCCGGTCGGCCTGAGCAGCCCGAATTGGCGGGCGGACCGCAAGAAGCGCTTCTACCTCTCCACCGGAGCGGAGCTGACGGTCAGCGACCTGGGCCGGCTGGGACGAACTCTCGGCAAGCTGCTGCACGGCGAAAGCGTCGACGGCTTTGAGGCCGGTCATTTCGCGGAAATCAGCCGCATGTCCGGCGCGAACCCCATGTTCGGCGCGGGCATCTGGCGCAATGGCGGGGCCGCGCGGGCAGGGTCGGCAGTGATCGAGGTGGAGGCTGCGCTCGATCCGCCGCGCAGTCCGGGCTTCTGGCAGCAGTCCTGCCTTTCGAAGCGACAGCCCGCCAGCATGGCCGCGCTGATCGGATCCTCGGGCCGGCGGGTCTTCATCTGGCCGGATTCCGGACGGATTGTCGTACGCCTGGGGGTGTCCCCGGCATGGCAGGACCAACCATTTCTCAATGCTTTGGCGTGATTCTTTACCGTTCGGGAAGTTTTTCGTTGTAAGATACCGACCGGTAAACTAGTAATTCCGGCGTGGGACGAAAAAGCGACGCCAAAGAACGACTCCAGGATGCAGCTCTCGAGCTGATCTGGGAGCGCAGCTATGGCGTCGTGACCATTGACGCCATCTGCGAAAAGGCCGGCGTCAAGAAAGGCAGCTTCTACTACTTCTACGAATCGAAGGCCGATCTGGCGGTAGCAGCGCTCGAAGCCGACTGGCAGGCCAATGCCAAGCCGTGGTGGGACAATGTCTTCTCCGCCTCGGTGCCGCCGATGGAACGGATCCGCACGTTCCTGCAAATGACCCACGACAAGCAGGCGGTGATGCAGAAAGAGCACGGACAGATTCTCGGATGCCCCTGCTTTTCAATCGGTTCGGAGATCTGCACGCAGAGCGAAGTGCTGCGCGCCACTGCCCAGGAGATCCTGCAGCGGCAGATCCGCTACTTCGAAACCGCGATCCGCGACGCCCAGGCGCGCGGCGAAATCGGCGAGGGAGACCCCAACGCCAAGGCCAAGTGCCTGTATGCCCTTTTCGAAGGCAGTCTCGCCCAAGCGAGGATCCAGAACGATCTGGAATTCCTCCGGACGCTGCCTTCCAGCGCCATGGAAGTGCTGGGTGTGAGGAAGGATGCGACTGTCGCCTAGCCCGCGGTCTCCCTTTTTTTGCCCTCAGTTTGTTTACCATTTAGTCAACTACTCAAACTCCTCTTCTCCTTCTCACGATCATGAAAGCAATCGACTCCGATATCGCCGCCAGCGAATCCCCGGCTGTCACCAAGCGGCGGTTCCACACCCGGTTGATCCTCCTGCTGCTCGCCATGGGTGGCGCGGGCGCCGCGGTGCACCTCAGTTCCCGCGCCGAAGCGGGTGAAGAAAAGGCTCCGGCTCCCGCCGGTCCGCCTGCGGGTCCCGCCGTCACGGTTTCCGCCGTGGAGCGGCGCACCCTGACCGACCATCGCGAACTGCTCGGCCGCGTGGAGGCGGTGGAGTCGGTGGAAATCCGGCCCCGCGTTTCCGGCCACATCGACGAAGTGAAGCTGGTCTCCGGCCAGATCGTCGAAAAGGGCGACGTGCTCTTCCAGATCGACCCGCGCTGGTACAAGGCGCAGTTCGACCTGGCCACGGCCGCGGTGGAAAAAGCCAAGGTCCGCATCGAGATCACCGAAAAGGATTCCAAGCGCTCGCAGAGTCTGCTGGGCGTGAAGGCCATCTCGATCGAACAGGCCGACACCCGCGAATCCCTGCTGGCGGAAGCCCGCGCGGATCTGCTGGCGGCGCAGGCCAATCTCGACACCGCCCGCCTGGATCTGGAGCACACGGAAGTGCGCTCCCCGATCAAGGGCCGGGTCAGCCGCGCGCTGGTCACCGCCGGCAACCTGGTCTCCGGCGTGCCCGGCGGCGGGACCCTGCTGACCACCGTCGTTTCCACCGGTGAGGCGTATGTTTACGCCGATGTCGATGAAACCACCGCCCTGACCTTCGAGAAGCTCAAGCGCGCCGGCGCCCTGCCGAACGAAAACGGCAAGATCCCGGTCGACATGCAGTTGTCCGACGAGGCCGACTACCCGCACCACGGTTACATCGAGTCCGCCAACAACCGCCTCGACGCCGGCACCGGTACCCTGGTCTACCGCATGGTCTTCCCGAATACGGACGACAAGCTGGTCCCGGGACTTTTCGCCCGCGTCCGCCTGCCCGTCAGCGCCCCGCAGAGCACTCTGCTGGTCAGCGAGCGCGCCATCGGCACGGACCAGAGCCAGAAGTTCGTCTTCACCGTCGGCGCTGACAACACCGTCGCCTACAAGTCCGTCAAACTCGGTCCCGTGATCGATGGCAAGCGGGTCATCCGTGACGGCCTCCAGGCGGATGAAAGAGTGATCGTGAACGGTCTGCAGCGGGTTCGCCCCGGTGCGGTCGTGACCGCCACCCTCTGAGCGTCCGTTCCAACTCCCATCGCCGGGGGAGCGTTCCCCCGGCCCCTCCCTGTCTATTGCGCGTTCAAGGTGCGCGTAGGGAACGTGCACCCCCTATCCACCCCTCTCACATGAACTTTTCCGACTTCTTTATCAAACGCCCCATCTTCGCGGGCGTGCTATCGATCGTGACCTTCCTCATCGGCGCGATCGCCATGTGGCAGCTCCCGGTCAGCGAGTACCCCGAAGTGGTGCCGCCGACCGTGGTGGTCACCGCCACCTACCCCGGCGCCAACCCGAAGACCATCGCCGAGACGGTCTCCACCCCGCTGGAGCAATCCATCACCGGTGTGGAGAACTCGCTCTACATGTTCTCCCAGGCGACCAGCGACGGGGTGATGACCATGACCATCACGTTCAAGCTCGGCACCGACCCTGACAAGGCCCAGGTGCAGGTGCAGAACCGCGTGGCCCAGGCCCTGCCGAAGCTGCCGCAGGAAGTGCAGCGGATCGGCGTCACGACCATCAAGAGTTCGCCCGACCTGACCATGGTGGTGCACCTGGTCTCGCCGGACAACCGCTACGACGACATCTACATCCGCAACTACGCGACGCTGCAGGTGAAGGACCCGCTGTCCCGCCTCCCAGGCGTCGGCCAGGTCCAGCTCTTCGGCTCCGGCGACTACGCGATGCGCATCTGGCTCGACCCGAACAAGGTCGCCGCCCGTGGCATGACCGCCAGCGACGTGGTCGCGGCGATCCGCGAACAGAACGTGCAGGTGGCCGCCGGTTCGGTCGGCCAGCAGCCGAACCCGAAAGCGAAGGACACCGAGCTGCTGATCAATACCAAGGGCCGCCTGGCCACCGAGGAGGAATTCGGCGCGATCATTGTCAAATCCGGCCCGGCGGGGGAACGCGTGCAGCTTCGCGATGTCGCCCGCATCGAGCTCGGCGCATCCACCTACGCGCTGCGTTCGCTGCTCAACAACAAGCCTGCCGTCGCCTTGCCCATTGCCCAGCTCCCCGGCTCCAACGCCATCGCCACCTCCGACGCGGTGCGCGCCACCATGAAGGAGCTCAAGAAGAATTTCCCCGACGGTCTCGACTACGACATCGTCTATGACCCCACGATCTTCG
>JAQGPE010000172.1 GCA_028293225.1 Akkermansiaceae bacterium
GTGTCGCGACGACCGTGGCGCGCTCCACTTCCGTGCGCATTTCAGCGGCGTCCTGGTGGCGCTTTTCGCGCTGCCGCTCGAGAGCCTTCATGACCACGGGATCGACGCCCGGATCGACCGCCGCCCGTTCGGATGGCGCGGGGAAACGGCCCAGCGGCAGCTCGCCGGTGAGGAGTTCGTAAAACACCACGCCGAGCGAGTAGATGTCCGCCCGGTGATCGACATCTTTGGCCCGTTCGATCTGCTCCGGCGCCATGTAGTGCGGCGTGCCCAGGCCATCGCCGGTGGCGGTGAGATAGGGCGCTCCCGGCTTCAGGGCGGAGGCCAGCTTGCCGATGCCGAAGTCCACCAGTTTCACCCGGCCCGCGGCATCCAGCAGAATGTTCTCCGGCTTGATATCACGGTGTACCACACCCTCGGCGTGCGCATATTCCAGGGCATCGCACATCGCACGGACGATCGCCAGCGACTGGCGTTCCGAGAAAGTTCCGGACTCCATCGCCTGACGCAGGTTCACGCCATCCACATACTCCATCAGCACATAGAAATATGGACCCGCCTGGCCGAAGTCGTGGATGTTGACGATATTCGGATGACTGAGCTTTGCCAGCAGCCGGGCCTCCTGGGCGAAGCGCTCGGCAAAGCCGATGGTCTGAGCCAGTTCGACCGGCAGGATCTTGATCGCGACGCTCCGGTCGAGCAACGGCTGGCGAACCTTGTAGACCGTGCCCATGCCGCCGCGGCCGAGGATTTCCTGGATCTCCCATTGCGGGAAATGTTCCGCCAGTTGCTCCAGGGTCGGGGAGGGAGGCATGCCGGCCATTGGCGAAGTGTAGGACGACGAGTCCGGAGCGGCGGCCTCCCGCAGCAGGCATTTCGGGCAGAGGCCCAAAGCGGCGTTTCCCGGCAGGGCTTCGCCGCAGACCGGGCAGTGGGAAGTTTGATGATTATCCATTTCAGCCCTTCCTGAGGAATCCCCGGGCAGAAGTTACAGGAAATGTGACAATTTCCCAATGCTCTTTCCCCGGGGGCGGAAAGGACTCTCAGCAGCGGTCGGGGAAGGCCTTCTTCCAGACCTCGAAGCACTCGCTGATTTCCTCCGACTTGCGACTCGGACTCAACTCCCAGATCATCGGGCAGCCGGCCGGGAAAAAGGGCAGCAATTCCTTATAGATCAAGGTTCCCGTTAGAGGGACGCGGTGGTCGCGCTCCGGCCAGACGACGTCATGCACGTGGCCGCCGATGATGTAGGGCTGGATGCGCCGCAACCACTCCGGGTGGTCGAGCAGGCCCAGGTTGTGCTTTAACTGCACGTGACCGAAGTCGTGCCAGTAGCCGACCCACGGGTTGTCCTTGAAATGCTCCTGCAGCCGGACCATCTCGCGCTCGTTCGGCATGTCCTCGAAGCGCGACCGGCTTTCGACGGCCAGCTTGATGCCATACTCGGCGGCCTTTTCGGCGATCTTGCCGAGGGCATCGATGGCACGCTGATAGTAGAGCGGGGCGATCTTTTCCCGCCGCTTCACGAACTCGATCTTGTCGGCGGCGAACTCCGGGCCGTTGCGGCCGTTCTCCGCCACATAGGCGGTCAGACGCTTGGTCCACTTGCGGTGGTTCAGCGGGACCGAGCCCATGTGCAGCACCAGGTAGTGGGCGCGGAAGCTGTCGGCCAGCTCCAGACTGCGCATGGTCATTTCCATAGCGCGCTGACGGTCGAAGGGACGGTGCGAGGTGTACTCGTAGGCGTCGGGGGCATCGATCATCACCTCGACGGGCGAGGGAAAGTAGTTGTGCACTCCCGAGCAGACGAACTTGCCCGCCGCGTAGGATTTCTTGATCCCAGGCAGTTTGGTGATGGTCATGCCGTGGGATAGCTCGATGTTCTTGAAACCGAGCGCCAGGATCTCATCGATCATCTCTTCGCCATCCGTATGGCGATGGTTGTTCCAGCAGGTGGAGAAGGAAAGCATGGGACGTCAGGTGCCAGCGATGAGGAAGACGATCTCACCCTTCGGCGGATGAGTCTGGAAATGGGCGAGCAAATCCCGGGCCGTGCCGCGGTGATAGGTCTCGAACTTTTTGGTCAGCTCCCGGGCGACGCAGCAGCGGGCCTCGGGCAGCTCTCCAGCGAGCAACTCCAGTGTCGAGAGCAGCCGGTGCGGGGATTCGAAGAAGATACTCGTGCCCTCGATCTCAGTCGACTCCTTCATCACGGTCAGACGGCGGCCTTTTTTGATCGGGAGAAAGCCCAGAAAGCGGAACGCGTGGACGGCCATGCCGGAACCGACGAGAGCGGTCAGGACGGCTGAGGGACCCGGCAGGACCTCCAGCGGCAGGCCGGCCTCGATGCAGGCCTGGACAATGCGATAGCCGGGATCTGAGACGCCGGGCATGCCGGCATCGGTCACCACGGCGATCGTTTCACCGGCCTTTACGGCGGCGATGAGATCAGGGATGCGGCGCACCTCATTGTGATCGTGCAGGGCGATCAGCGGCTTGCCCTCGATGCCCAGCCGGGCCAGCAAGGGTGAGGAATGCCGGGTGTCCTCACAGGCGATGCGATCGGCATTCTTCAAGGCTTCGATCGCACGCAGGGTGATGTCCCCCACGTTGCCGATCGGGGTCGGCACCAGCAGGAAGCGTCCGGAAGTCGGTTCGGACATCGTGCTTAGAAACCGTTGGCCAGACGCGACACCATCGACTCGGTGGCCCGCTCCATGGCATCCGGGAGTGCGTTGGTCCGGGCGGTCTGGAGGTTGGAGTCGACGAAAAGGCGGCTGGTGCCGAGCGAGGAGCCGGAGGCCAGGTTCTTGATCGGATTCCGGGCGTCCTTCAATACCCAGTTCAGGGTGACCGTGTTCTGTAGCTCCTCAGGACGCATCGTGTCCAGGCGGGTCGCCCGGATCTGGGAATACTCGATTTTGTGCACATGCACCTCCAGCACCCCGTCGGCCTGATCGATCGGCGTGATGCGATAGGTGCCGTCGAGGACGAAGGCATCGATGGCGGCACTCGTGGCGATGGCTTCGGCGCGCGGCTGCAACGTATCGTTTTTGAACATCGGGACCGTGATGTTCTTCACGTTGCGCATGGCGGAGGGCTTCACCCCGCCGAGATGGTATCCGGCACAGGAGGGCAGGGCGAGGGCAAGGAGGAGAGGCAGCAGGCGCATGATGGAGAGCGGGAAGGTGGAGTCTTTCAATGACCGCCGAGAGCGGCAAGGCGGGCCTTGGCCTGGTCGTGGAGGGCGCCGGAACCGGCTTTCGCCAGCACTTCCTCGTAGTAGAACTTGGCGGAGGCGGAGTCGCCCTTGCCTTCGTAGAACTGGGCGATTT
>JAQGPE010000213.1 GCA_028293225.1 Akkermansiaceae bacterium
GCAATTCTACAATGGCTCGGATCCGGGCTCCACCTGGGGAGATCATCCCGGAGGCGTGATCTCCGGCTTCGAACTGCCGCGGGGCTATGTCATTGAATACAACACGGCGCCCGCGACCGTGGTGACCTCGCCGCCGCGCCTGGAGATCGAGAAGAGCGGTCCGCAGGAGGTGACCCTCTCCTGGCCGGCGGATCTCACCGGTTGGACTCTTGAGTATTCCGATGTCCTCATCTCGGACTGGACGGCTTTACTCACCGCGCCGGTCATCAGCGACGGCAAGTTCAAGGTGCCGGATTCGATCGTCGTGCCGAAGCGCTTCTATCGCCTCACGAAGTAGAAAGCCCCACCGGAAAAATGCCGGGACCCGGTGCTGGGAAGCGAAGAACCGCAAAGCTCTCTTTCCGGGCCTTCCCGGCTCCCCGCTCTCACTTCTTCCGCTTCAGCACCAGCTTGAACGCCACCACCCCCGGCGTCTCAAGCTGCAGCGTATCGCTGTCGATGAACTGATAGGGCAGGCTCACCGGCTTGACCCCCGCGCCGAATCCGCTCCCGGACACCGTGGTCATTTCCAACACCGGCGGCTTGGCTGAGGAGTTGACCTTGTAGGTCCCCGTCGATTCTCCGGAAGAGGCCAGGATGCCCCCGCCGCCCACCTGCGTCGTGGCGGTGTAAACGCCGCCGCTCTTGAAATTGAGGGTCATGTTCACCGGCAGGGCGCCGCCGGTCACGATCCACTCCCCCTGCAGCTTGCGCGCCGGCGAGTTCCACCAGAACCAGCCACCCCCGGCGACCGCGGCCAGGATGATCAGCATCAGCAGGCAGCCGATCGCCTTGCCGGATTCGCCCATGGATTTCTTCGCGGTCAACATGGCAAAGAGGCTACGCCGCACTCCCCTCCGGGCAATCACGAAGTGATCCGGCGCCGATCCACTCCAGCAGGGCCCCTGGGCCTCCCCCTCCCCTTGCGCCCCCCACAATCGACCTCCACAGCCCCAGCCCGCAATCTCCCCGCGAATGAACCAGCCGTCTCCATCTCCTCAGCCCATCTCAGGCACCATCCGCACCTCACCCAACAGCCAAAAACAAAAACACCCTGTAAAACCTCACCCACCTCCGATCCAAAAATCTGCGCCCTCTGCGAAATCTGCGGTTTCCGCACGAACCACCTTCAACCGCCCTCTTAACCAATCTCACCCATTCCCCCTTCAAAAATCCGTAAATCCGACAATCCGTGCAATCCGGGCCCCCTTGCCCGAATCACCCCAGCAGCCCGAACCCTGCCAAACCTCACCCACCCGCCGCCCGTGCCATTTGCATCCCGCCCGCCTCTGCGACACAGTAGCCACGACTCATGCCGGCCGATCCCCTCAAACCCTTCTTCGCCGCCCGCGGCTGGAAGCCGGCCGCCTTCCAGAAACAAACCTGGAAAGCCTATCGCGAGGGAAAATCCGGCCTGCTCCACGCCCCCACCGGCCACGGCAAGACCCTCGCCGTCTGGCTCGGCCCCGTCGCCGAGGCCCTCTCGAAAAAGCAATTGCCGGACTCCTGCGCCGTCCTCTGGCTGACCCCCCTGCGCGCCCTCGCTCAGGACACCCTCCGCGCCCTCCGCGAGCCTCTGGAAATGCTGGCGCCCACGCTGAAGGTCGAAGCCCGCACCGGCGACACCCCCGCGGCCCTGCGCGCCCGCCTGCGCAAAAAACTGCCCTTCGCCCTGGTCACCACCCCGGAGAGCCTGTCGCTGATGCTCACCCACCCCGACACCCGCGAAAAGCTCTCCGCCCTCCGCGCGGTCGTCGTCGACGAATGGCACGAACTCCTCGGCTCGAAGCGCGGCGTCCAGACCGAGCTCTGCCTGGCCCGCCTGCGCACCTGGTTTCCCGACCTGCGCCTCTGGGGCCTCTCCGCCACCCTCGGGAATCTCGACCAGGCCCGCGAAGTCCTGTTAGGCCCGGATACGGCAGCCTCCCGCAATGCCGTCACCATCTCCGCCGACCTGAAAAAATCGATCGTCATCGACACGATCATCCCGCACGAAATCGACCGCTTCCCCTGGTCCGGCCACATCGGCACCCGCCTCGCCGGCCAGGTCTGGCAGGAAATCGACACGGCCCGCACCACCCTCATTTTCACCAACACCCGCTCCCAGACCGAGATCTGGTTCCAGGCCCTGGCGGAGCTGCGGCCGGACTGGCGCGACCGCCTGGCCGTGCACCACGGCTCGCTCGACCGCGACGAACGCGAACGCGTCGAAGCCGGCCTGCGCGATGGCTCGCTGCGCTGCGTGGTCTGCACCTCGTCGCTCGACCTCGGCGTCGACTTCTCCCCGGTCGATCAGGTCCTGCAGGTCGGCTCGCCGAAGGGCATCGCCCGCCTGCTCCAGCGCGCCGGCCGCTCCGGCCACCAGCCGGGCAAGACCTCCCGGGTGCTCGGCGTCCCCACCCACGCCATGGAACTGGTCGAGTTCGCCGCCGTCCGCGACGCCGCCCTGGCCCGCCATCTGGAGGCCCGCCTCCCCCTGCAAAAGCCCCTCGACGTGCTGGTCCAGCACCTGGTCACCTGCGCCATCGGCGAGCCTTTCGAACCGGAGGAAATGCTCCAGGAAATCCGCTCCAGCTACTCCTTCCGCGACCTCACCGCTGAAGAGTGGCACTGGTGCCTCGGCTTCATTTCCACCGGCGGCCAGGCCCTCGCCGCCTATCCGCGCTACCGCAAGGCCCACCTGGAAAACGGCCGCTACACCGTCACGGACAAGGGCCTGATCCAGCAGCACCGCATGTCCATCGGCACCATCTCCGGCGAGCACAACGTCTCCCTGCGCTTCGCCAATGGCCACACCCTCGGCACCGTCGAGGAAAGCTTCATCAGCCGCATCAGGCCCGGCGGCAATCTGGTCTTCGCCGGCCGCCACCTGGAACTGGTCCGCCTGCACCTGCGCGTCGCCACGGTGAAGCCAGCGACGAAGAACAACAAGGGCCAGGTCGCCATCTGGGGCGGCAGCAAGATGCCTCTCTCCACCGAGCTCGCCCACGCCATGGCCGCCCGCCTGCGCGGCGAGGGCAAGCCCGCTCCGGAGATGACCGCCGTCGAGCCGATCCTGGAAATCCAGCGCCGCTGGTCCGCCCTGCCCGATGACCGCACGCTGCTGGTGGAACACGCCCGCTCCCGGGAAGGCGAGCACCTCTTCATCTACCCCATGGCCGGCCGCCTGGTGCACGAGGGCCTCGGCGCCCTGATGGCCTACCGCCTGCAGCTCCCCGACAGCGTCATCGTCACCCAGAACGACTACGGCTTCTCCCTCACCGCCCGCCGCGGCCTCCACCTCGACGAGCCCATCCTGCGCCGCCTGCTGACCCCGGAAAACCTGCTCGACGACCTCATCGCCTGCCTCAACACCGCCGAGCTCGCC
This sequence comes from Akkermansiaceae bacterium, assembly GCA_028293225.1. Taxonomy (GTDB): domain Bacteria; phylum Verrucomicrobiota; class Verrucomicrobiia; order Verrucomicrobiales; family Akkermansiaceae; genus Haloferula. The sequence continues at coordinate 3,407 of JAQGPE010000213.1, forward strand.
CGCCGCCAGTTCCGCGAGGTCGCCCGCGTTTCCGGACTCATCCTCCAGGCCCTCCCCGGCGGCCGCAACACCCGCGGCTTCCGCGAAGTCCAGTCCAGCTCGCGCCTGCTCTTCGAGGTGCTGGAGCGCTACGATCCCGGCAACCTCCTCCTTCAACAGTCCCAACGGGAAATCCTCGAGAAGCAGCTGGAGTACGGCCGCCTGAAGTCCTCGCTCGACGACATCGGGCAGCGCCCCTTTCACCTCATGGAAATCGAACATCTCAGCCCCATGGCCTTCCCCTTGTGGGCCGACCGCCTGTCCGCCACCATGAATGCCTCCGACGCCGCCACCCGCCTGGAAAGCAAGCTCGAGGAACTGACCCGTGCCGCCGCGACCGAATCACCTCCCCGTCATTCATCCCGATGAACCTCGAAATCGCCGGACGCCCCATCACCCTCCTGCCTGAAAAGGCCATTCTGTTAGAGGATGGCACCCTCGTCGTCGCCGATCTCCACCTCGGCAAGGCGACCGCCTTTCAGGCCCGCGGCCTGGCCATCCCGGAGGGCGACAGCGCCGCCGACCTGCAGCGCCTCGCCCACCTCGCCGCCGCCTGCGGAGCCACCCGCATCCTCGTCAACGGCGACCTCTTCCACTCCCCCGCCGGCCTCACCCCGGCCATCGAGAATCTCCTCACCAACTGGCTGGAGGACCTCCCCATCCCCGTTCAGCTCGTCCTCGGCAATCACGACTCGAAGCTCCCCCGCATTCCCCACGGCCTCCACCCCACGGGCATGGTCGAGTGCTGCGGCATTCGCATCGTCCACGATCCTGCGGAAGCTTCCCACGAGATCCCTAGTATCACCGCCCACTGGCACCCCTTCGCCCGCATCACCGACGGCAAGCGCACCGCCCTGCGCCTGCCCTGCTTCCTCCTCCGCCACGGGCTGAATCTCGTCCTCCCCGCCTTCGGCACCTTCACCGGCGGCCAGATCCTCGCCGTCGAAGAGGACGACCGCTACTTCGTCGCCCCCGCCGGCAAGATCATCGAAGTCCCCCTCGACCTCATCCGCTGAGACATCATCGGATTTCGCGCATCTCTGGTCCCGGAGGAAGTCCGGCCCGGCATTTTGATTCATACAACCGTTGGTCATTCCCGTTCCTGGAAATTCACAAAATACCCTTGTATGATTTACAATGTATTCTCATGGTTACGACATGATTCAAACTTCATCCCTCCTCCGGTGCGGGCTATTAACCGCCTGTCTGACCGCTGTCTCCGCCGCTCAGCCCGCGGTCGAAATCCTTAACTCCTTCCCTCGCCGCCAGGTGCTTGATCTATCGGTGATCGGCCGGGATGGATGCCTCTACGGTTCAACGCCCGCGACCTCGGGTCTTCAGGGAGGCGCCGTCGTCCGGGCTGCTCCGGATTCGCCTGCCCAGTTCCTCCATCGCTTCCCTCCGTCCGCCGCCGCCGCCCGGAGGAATACGGGTGGCGCGCGTCCGGAGGGAAAGCCCGTCATGGGCACCGATGGCTTCATCCACGGCCTCACCTCGGCAGGCGGAGCCTTCGGTCAGGGCGCCCTCTACCGGGTCCGGCCGGACGGAAAGGAATACGCCGCCATCGATCTGGACGGCAGCATGCTGCCCGCGGGCAGCTACGACTCCCGGCTGGTGACGGACGACTCGCTCCTGATCGAAGGCATCACCGGCTTCTTCTACTTCACCACCGACAATGGCTCCCTGGTGAATGTTGGAGATGACGGCCGCCTCGTCCTGGCCCGGAGCTGGAACAACATCGTGGCGGTTCTCCCGGTTCCAACCGCCGAATTCGAGACTACTTCCATCCGGGATAGCCGTGATGTGCTCATGGTCACCAGTGACGGCAGCGGCATCCGGGTTCGCGTCAAGGGCGGAGATATTATCAGCCGCTGGGTCTCTATTCCCGGTCTGCGCTACACTCCCCTCCAAGCCGTCAAAGGTGGAATCATCGCCTTCGTGGCCGATACAGCAACGGAGGGGATCGCCGGCCATTTCATCAGGATCAAACTGCTCACCGGTGGCGTCCCTTCCTTCGACAAACTGGGTAGCATCACCAGCTCCCAGATGCCGGACGGAGACATCGCCTCACGGTTCGTAAACGCCCAGGATAACGGCACCGTCTACTTCACCGCCGGCCCGGCAGTCCCTGGCGGCGGCGGCAGCACCCTCCTCTCCCTATCACCGACAAGCCCAGCCCGGATCCTCGCCGGCTTCGAGGGCGGCACCCTGCGCGGTTGGACCTCGCGCACCACGCTTGAAGCCTTCGGCTCGACGGAGAGCTCCCGCATCTACATTCCCCACGACGGCAGCAATCCGTGGTCGCCCACCTGGATGGATCCTTCCAAGGCAGCCTCCTACGATGTCGTCGCAGGACCGCGCAACACCGGCTCGTGGTTCCGTATTCTCCCGGCCGGTGGCGAACTTTCCGGCTACCCGGTTGCCAACATCGATGTCGTGAAACCCAAGCGGGCCGGCCTGGTGAAGATTTCGCCGTTGGCCAATGACTTCGACACCTCGGGCCGCGCTCTGACATGGGATTTCCAGGCGACAAGCGGGCAGTTCGCCCGAAACGGTTCCGCCGTGGATTTCACTCCCGCTTTCACAGGGGCGGGCGGCAAAGCCATCTACACCGGCAGGGTGGACGGCGGTTACTTTCCCGCCATCGGAACGATCATCATCGAAGGCAACCACTCGGGCGTCTACTCCGCCCCCGATGTCATCGTGAGAAACCGGCCCCTGACGATTTCAGTCAATGCCACCGGCCGTTTCACCACCGTGGTCCCCGATGCCTCGGGCAGGCCTGTGCCAGTCTCCGGCACCCTCGGTAATCCCGTCGTGGCGCGGGTAAGCCCAACAGAAACGCTGCGCCTGTTTGTCACCGAAATCAACAACACCGACCCGCCGGTCCGCTATCTCTTTTTCAGAATTTCCCAGCCCGGCGCCGATGATCGCACCGGCTACGCGAAGTTGAAATGATCACCTTCCTGCGCCGGGGGTCACCGGATTCCCGGCGCATGCATGCCCAGGCCGCCACCTCGCGTTCGAGAAGCTTTACCTTGCACACAAACCGCTCCTCCGGCCCTGTTCCCGAGGTGAACCGCATCTCCGAAATCAAGACCGCCAGACT
>JAQGPE010000223.1 GCA_028293225.1 Akkermansiaceae bacterium
ATCGCCTCCGCCTGCGTCATGATTTTTCCGCTCAAACGGCGTGGATGCTCTGAAAAGAGTGTGCCAGCTCGACTCATGCTGCTTCAGGAAATCGCCTCCATCCTCATCTGCTCGCACGCCACCGGCCTCGGCAGGTTCATCTGCCTGAGCGCGGATGATCGTGATGGCAGCCTGCGATCCTGTCGTGGGCTTCCGTCACGATGGCTTGCCACGCTTTGCTGGACCGGAGGTCATCATTCATGGCGATGTTGATTTCCCCACCGGGAATCCAGACGCCGTAGATCTGCGAGGGGTTGTCGGGCGAGAACAGATCCCCGTCGCCGCTGAAGACGCCGTCGTACATGCAGACTGAGCAGACGAGTTCCTCCACGCTGGTTCCTTTGGAAATCGAACTGACAAGACCTCCGACGAATTCGCACCGAGTTGCGAAAACCTTTTCGATCAGGACCATTTCAATGGGCCATTCGTCATTGTGCAGCCGGGTGATCTGAGAGTCCTCTCCTGCGAAAATTTCACGAATCTCTTCGATGGAAGTTCGACCCTCCCCGGCCCGGAAGACGAAGTAATTCGCCAAGTGGTAGGTCTCGGTGCCGTCGATCCGCAGTGCTTCGAAAATCGTCATCATCGTCGTTTCCAAGTGAGTCGGCCTTTTCCCGCGTTAACTTCCGATAGTCTCTGCCCCCATCTGCTCGCAGGCGATCTGGCATAGGCCGACGAAGGTCTGCTCCGGCGGGCGCAGGGTGCGGCCGTTTTGGTGGACGACCACCCAGCGGCGCTTGATGCGGTGCTTCGGCAGGGGCATCGACATTAGCGAGCCTTCTTCCAGCTCCTTCTGAGCTGCCCACGGGGCCATGACGGCGACGCCGAGGCCGAGGCGGGCGAGTTGCTTCATGATCTCGAAGTCCGGCACCTCGACGTAGGAGGACAGCATGACCCCCTGCTTGAGGAAGAAGTCCTCGATCCGCTGGAAGGTCACACTGCTTTTCCGATAGAGCAGGAAGTGCTCGCTGGAGAGCTTGGCGGCGGTCAGGCGCTGGCGGCCGGCCCACGGGTGCATGGGGGAAAACAGGAAATGCAGCTCGTCTTCGAAAAGAGGATGCGCGGTCAGCGAGCGGAAGGACTGGTCCTCGATGACGATCGCGACGTCGCTGCGGCCTTCTTCGATCTCCTTCACCGCCTGCGGGGTGTCCTCGAAGCGGACCACCACGGAGATCTTCGGGTAGCAGTCGCGGAATTCGCGCAACACCGGCGCCAGAATCATGTGGGCGATGGATGAGGTGAAGACGATGCTCAGCTTGCCCTTGGCATCGGACAGGCCGCCATCGACCACCGCGGCTGCTTCTTTCAGGGCCTCGAAGACGTGCTGCACCTTCGCAAGGAACAGCCGCCCATCCGGAGTGACGTAGCTGGTCTTGCCGCGCTTGTGGAAGAGCGCGCAGCCGGCCTGCTGCTCCAGCCGCTTCATGCCGTGGCTCACCGCGGATTGGGTGACATTCATCAGCGCGGCGGTCCGGGTGTGGCTGCCGGTCTGGGCGAGCGAGGCGAAAACTCTCAGTAGCCGGATGTCGAAATCCTCGGACATTGATGAAGTGTGTTCATGATTGTCGCGAATATCAATCACGTTGAACCGGGCGGGAAAATCCTCCGTGGCATGTCCGGTGCTCTTTCCGCCTCCATGCAAGCCGCCGGAGGAATCCATCCCCACTCCCGCCGCAGTTCGCCGGACGAGCTGCGGATCGGCTATGTGCCGCTCACCGATGCGGCGCCGCTGCTGGTGGCACATGAGCTGGGTTACTTTGCAAAGCACGGGCTGCGGGTGCGCCTGGTCCGGGCGCTGGGATGGGGGACCATCCGCGACCACGTCATTTATCAGGAGCTCGATGCCGCCCATGCGCCGGCGGGCCTGCTCTTTTCCCTGCTGGCCGGGACGCAGGCTCCGGAGGCGGACGTGCGCGCGATCATGCTGCTGAATCTGCAGGGCAATGCCATCACCCTGTCGAAGCGGCTGTGGCAGAAGGGCGCCCGCGACGGCAAGACGCTGAAGCAGGTGCTGCGCATGGAGTCGCCGCGCAAGCCGGTGCTGGCGGTCGTTTCGTGGAACTCCTCCCACCACTATCTTCTTCGTACCTGGCTGCAGAGAGCCGGTATCGATCCGGACCGCGATGTCCGTCTGACCGTCCTGCCGCCCGCGCTGGTGGGGGATCACATGCGGATGGGCCAGATCGATGGCTTCTGCTCCGGCGAGCCCTGGAACTCGGCTGCGGTGATGAGCGGCGATGGTTGGATCGCGGCGACCAGTCACGATCTCGCGCCCGGCCACGTGGAGAAAATCCTGCTCGCCCCGGCTGCTCGCATGCAGGCCCGTCCCGAGGAATTCGCGGCTCTGCGCCAGGCCCTGCTGGAGGCCTGCGAATTCTGCGGAAAGGCAAAGAACCGGCCGCAGCTCGCCGGGATGCTCCATCAGCACCTTTTCCCCAAGCTGCCGCTGAGGGTCGTCCAGAACTCGTTGCTCGGTCCCTGTGATCTCGGCGCGGGCCGGGTGGCCGAGTCTTCCGCGTTCGCCATCTTCCATGGCAAGGACAGCCACCTGACCACCCCTGCGCAGGCGATGGATCTGATCGAACAGCTTGAGTCCTGCCGCGCCCTGCAACTCACCCCGGCCCAGCGCAGGCAGGCCGTCGCCGCGTATCTCAATCACCGCTCCACCGTTCCGCTCACCTGAAAAAATCCCCAACGCCGATGAATTCCATCAAACCCGCGGAGATCCTCTCCACCATGATTCAGGCCGGTGCGACCAAGGCCTCGCTGCCGGTCCGCGACCTGCTCCTCCGCAGCATGCTGTCCGGCGCGCTGCTCGGCATTTCCACCACGCTCGCCATCACTGCGACCGTTCAGTCGATCCCGCTCGTCGGGGCGCTGGTCTTTCCGGTCGGCTTCGTGATGATTGTCCTGCTTGGCCTGGAACTGGTCACCGGGAACTTCGCGCTGCTGCCGCTGGCGGTGATGGAGCGGAAGATCCCGCTGGGGAAAATGCTCGCCGCCTTCGGCTGGGTGTTCCTGGGCAATCTGCTCGGCAGCCTGATCTACGCCGGAATTTTTTGGGCCGGTCAGAGCATGTTCGGTCAGGTGGCGGGCGGGCCGGTTGCGGACAAGATCGTCGCGATCGCGCAGTTGAAAACCACCGGCTTCTCCGACCATGGCTGGGCGGGGATCGCGGCCGCTTTCTGTCGCGCGGTGCTGTGCAACTGGATGGTCTGTTTCGGCGTGGTGATGGCGATGTCGACGTCCTCCACTTCCGGCAAGATCCTGGCGGCCTGGCTGCCCATTTTCATGTTCTTCGCCCAGGGCTTCGAGCACGCGGTGGTGAACATGTTCGTCATTCCCTGCGGCATGCTCTTCGGGGCGAAGGTCACGCTGGCCGACTGGTGGCTGTCGAACCAACTGGTCGTGACGCTGGGCAACTTCACCGGCGGCCTGCTCTTCACCGGGCTCGCGCTCTACCTGACCTACCGGCAGCGCCAGCAAAAAGCCGCCGCCGTTTCGCTCGCGGAACTGGCCTCCATCGAAGACGCGGAAGCCAGCCTCTGATCCATCCCTCATGGCCGTCATGAACCTGCCTGTCATCCCCGAGAACGCCCCGTTCGATCAAAGCCAGCGGATGTGGCTGAACGGCTACCTCGCCGGTCTCTTCAGCGGCGGCAACGGCGGCGGTGCGACACCCCCGCCTGCGAAGAAGGACCTCGGTCTCCTGCTGTTCCTCTACGGCACGCAGACCGGCGGCGCGGAGACGCTGGCCCGGAAGTTCAGTGGCCAGGCAAGGAAGCTCGGGTTCACCGCTTCCGCCGCCGGGATGGACACGTTCGGTGATATCGATTTCTCAAAGCAGACGCGGCTGGCGATCATCACCAGCACCTACGGCGAGGGTGACATGCCCGACAATGCCCAGGCGTTCTGGGATTTTCTCAGCAGTGCGGAAGCCCCGGCGCTGGGCCACCTCGAGTTCAGCGTGCTGGCGCTGGGCGACACGAACTACCAGCTGTTTTGCGAAGCGGGGAAAAAGTTCGATGCCCGGCTGGAGGAACTCGGCGCGAAACGGGTGGCCGCCCGCATCGATTGCGACGTCGACTTCGAGCAACCGGCCGCCCAGTGGTATCAGAGCCTTGTGAGTTGTTTCGCCGGCAGCGAGTCCCCCGCCACCGGCTCCGCGGATCAGGGTGATACGGCGGAAGTCGTACCTTACGGAAAGAGCCGGCCGTTTCCCGCGAAGCTCAAGATCAACCGGTTGCTCAACCGCGACGGCTCGACCAAGGAGACCCGCCACATCGAGATCAAGCTCGATGGCTCCGGACTGGAGTATGAGGCGGGCGATGCCCTGGGGGTTCTGCCGCGCAACTGTCCGGACTTTGTGGCGGAAATCCTGGAAGCTGCCGGGCTCAACGGCAGTGAGATGGTGGCCACTTCGGAGTCGGCGCAAGCTCCGCTCCGCACCGCTCTGATCGAGGTCTACGATCTGAAGCCTTTTCTCACCGCCCTGCCTGCCGCGGGGACCAAAGCGGTCACTCTGGTTGAACCGCTGCGCCGTTTGCAGCCGCGCCTCTACTCGATTTCCTCCAGCCCGAAAGCTCATCCCGGTGAGGTTCATCTGACCGTCAGCGTGGTGCGCTACGAGCTGGAGCAGCGACAGCGCAAGGGGGTGTGTTCAACCTTTCTGGCCGATCACGAAATGCGCGCCGGAGAGGACTTCGCAGTGCCGGTTTTCGTGCATCACTCGCCGCATTTCCGCCTGCCTTCCGATCTGTCAAAGCCGGTCATCATGGTCGGTCCCGGCACCGGCATCGCGCCCTTCCGTTCGTTTCTGGAGGAGCGCAGGGCGACGAATGCCAGCGGCCGGAACTGGCTGTTCTTCGGCGACCAGAAGAGCGCGACGGATTTCCTCTACGAGGATGAATTGAGCTCGATGTTCTCCGACGGGCACCTTACCCGGCTGGCGCTGGCCTTTTCCCGCGATCAGCAGGAAAAGATCTACGTCCAGGACCGGATGCTGGAGCACGCCGCCGAGCTTTGGCAGTGGTTCGAGGATGGAGCCCATTTCTATGTCTGCGGCGACGCCTCGCGCATGGCGAAGGATGTCGATGCCGCCCTGCACCAGATCGCCAGCCAGGCCGGCGGTCTGGCTGATGCCGCCGCCTCGGCCTGGGTGGCCGGGCTCAAGAAACAAAAACGCTACCTCCGCGATGTCTACTGAACTGATCAACGGCAAGGCTGCTGTGAGCCCTCTCGACCTCATCGAATCCGCGGCGCCCGCGCCCTTCGATGAGGTGCAGAAGACCTACCTGTCCGGTTTCTTCGCCGGGGTGCAGCAGCGCGCGGCGGTCTTCGCGGATTTCTTCCCGCACCTGCCTGCTACGGGAAATGCCGTAGTAGAGAAAGAGCCGGAAGAGGAAGTCGTCCTGATTCCCGAAGAGCGAATCAAGCGCGAGGAGCACCCGCTGGACGCCTACTACCGCATCCTGGAGAACGCCCGCGGCAACCAGGCGCCGGACAAGGAGGATATCTTCCGTTTCAAGTGGAACGGCCTGTTCTTCCAGACGCCGGTCAATGACAGCTACATGGCCCGGTTGCGGATTCCCGGCGGCCAGTTGAAATCCTTCCAGCTGCGGGAGATCGCCAAGGTCGCGCAGGAGCTGACCACCGGCTATGTCCAGATCACCACGCGGGCGAATTTCCAGATCCGTCTGATCAAGCCGCAGGATGCTCCGGAAGTGCTGCGGCGCATCCAGTCGGTCGGCCTGCACACCCGCGGTGCCGGGGCGGACAA
>JAQGPE010000233.1 GCA_028293225.1 Akkermansiaceae bacterium
TCTTGGCCGGGCCGGCGTAGTAGACCGGGAAATCACGCAGGTAGTCCGGTAACTCGCCGGTTTCATCAAGCCGTTCCTTGAGCTTCGCGTGAGCGATGTCGCGGGCGACGATGATAGTGCCGCTGAGCGAGACCGCAGTGGTGACCGGGTACTTTTTCAGCGTTTCCAGGGTCTTCTCCATTCCCTGGTCGAGGTCGATTTCCACGCCCTTGAACTTCCAGTTGCGGTATTTTTCGGGGATGAAGCGGCCCGGATCCTTCTCGAGCTTTTCGAGGAAGATGCCATCCTTGGTGATCTTGGCCTTGGCTTGGCGGTCAGCCGAGCAGGAGACGCCAATCCCGACCGGACAGGAGGCGCCGTGACGCGGCAGGCGGACCACCCGGACATCCAGGGCGAAATACTTGCCGCCGAACTGGGCGCCGATGCCGATCTGGCGGGCGGCCTCCAGCAACTCCGCTTCCAGAGCAATATCACGGAACGCCTGGCCGCCGGCATTGCCGCTGGTCGGGAGCTCGTCGTAGTAGCGTGTGGAGGCCATCTTCACCGTCTTCAGACAGGTCTCAGCGGATGTGCCGCCGATGACGATGGCGAGGTGATAGGGAGGGCAGGCCGCGGTGCCGAGCGAGCGCATCTTTTCGACGCAGAATTCCTTCAGCCGCTTCGGGTTGAGGAGCGCCTTGGTCTCCTGGTAGAGAAAGGTCTTGTTGGCGGAGCCGCCTCCTTTGCTGACGAACAGGAATTTATAGGCGTCGCCCTGGGTGGCGTAGAGATCGATCTGCGCCGGCAGATTGGTCTTGGTGTTGACCTCCTCGTACATTGTCACCGGGGCCGTCTGGGAGTAGCGGAGGTTCTCTTCCTGATAGGTCTTATGGATTCCCCGGGACAGCCATTCGGCGTCGTCGCAGCCGGTCCAGACCTGCTGGCCCTTTTTGCCCATGACAGTCGCGGTGCCGGTGTCCTGACAGGCGGGGAGGATACCCTTGGCGGCGATCTCCGCGTTCTTCAGAAGCATCAGGGCGACCATGCGGTCGTTCTCGGTGGCCTCCGGGTCGTCGAGGATCGCCGCGACCTGGGTCAGATGGCTGGGGCGGAGAGTGAAGTTGATCGCCTTCATCGCCTCGTTGGCGAGCAGGGCCAGGCCTTCCGGCGCGATCTTCAGGACGCTCTGGCCTTCGAAGTCCGAGACCGAGACGTGCTCGCTGGTGAGGCACTCGTATTCGGTCGGATCGGGGCCGAGGGGAAACGGATCCTGATACACAAACGCGGCGGACATAGGAGGGCCACTTTATGCATGCGGACCGGGGCGTCCAGTCCGGCGAGGGCACAAAAAATCCCCGCCGGACGAATCCGGGCGGGGATTTGAAAAATCAGATCCGCTCAGTTGCGGCGGCGGCGCAGCAGCAGGCCGGCGCCGACCAGACCGAGGAGGGAAGAGGAGGTTTCCGGAACCACCTGGGCCCAGATGCGGTCCTGAACCGCGGCGCTGTCAGCCGTGTAGTAAACGATGCCACCGCGGTCGACCCAGGTGCCGTTCTTCACGTTGTTGACGAACTGGACGCCGTAGTTTTCGCCTTCGAGGACGTTTGCGGAAGCCGGAGCGGTGAGATCGACGGCGAAGGTGCCTTTGCCCGACTTCGAATTGTCGAGTTCGAGAGTGTTGTTGGTCTCGTCAACCAGTTCCCAGATCGCCATCTGGATGCCGGCAGCGTAGGCATTCAGGTTGGCGCGCTCCGTTGGATTGCCATCCCAGTTGCCCTGGCCAACCTGGGCAATGTAGTTGCTGAGCATGGTCTGGAAGGCCGGCAGCACGTTGCTGAGGAGCGCCTGGACGTTTGCCTGCTCAGTGCTGGTGAAGCCGTTGAGACCGTTGGTGACGTTGTAGGTGTTCGTTTCGTTGCGACCCACGTAGAACTGGGAGCAGAAATCGTAGACCTGGCCGTTCGACGGCGTGTTGAGAAGGTTCAGGCCGGAGGTCTGAGTCTCAGGGAAAGGGGAAGCTGCCGGATCAGGCTGAACCACGAAGTGATTGCCATCGGTGTAGAACGCCACCTCGACATTCGAGGGTCCGACAGTGGACTGTGCGTGGGCGGCACCAACGAGCGTGATGGCTGCCAAGGCGGATGCCTTCGATACGGACATTTTCATTTCGGGGGGGTGAGTGAGGGGTGAAGCGCGCACAAGTTGAGGAAACTAAGCGTCTAAGGCAAGCCATAAATTGGCGATTTTATGGGTATTTGACATGAATCAGTGCATCGTCCGCATCGATATAGTCCATGAAAGTCACGATATCTTCGCGGTTCTCCAGGCCGCTTTCCGCCTTTCGGAGGGCGAGTTTTTCTGAGAGATCGTCCCGAAAGCCGCGATTTCGCATATAAGAATGCCACCAGCCGGCCTCCGTGGCCGTGCGGTCAACGCCGTGGGCGCGGGCCCAGGCCAGAGCTTCCTCATCGCTGAGGCCGCTGAGGATCTGCCGCTTCAGTTCCTCGTAATCGACGCCGAGGAACTGGCAGAGCCACAGATCCATGGCGCAGCCGAGATTGCCCTGGTAGTCGGGATGCAGCTTGCCGGCGGCGTGGAGCCGGGTCTTGTCGCAGAGGCGCGGGAAATGAATGATGCCGTCGATTTCGTCCTTCGGGCTGCGGGGCTGCTGGTAGGTCACGGGGGAAGGATCGGGCGAAAGCCCGCCGGCATCAAGATTTGAGCCGCCCCGGCTTTGTTCCTTTGCTTTTCGGGGAAGCCGTCTAGCATGCGCGGCATGAAAAAGTTCGCGCTCCTGGCGCTGCTGCCGGCGATTTTCTGCGCCGTTCCGGTGGCGAGAGCCCAGGCCCCGCTGCCTCCTCCGTCCGCACCGCGGCTGCCGATGACCACGGTTTTCAAAGGGGACGCCAAGTTCCAGGCGCTGGTGCTGCAGGCGGAGCGCGAGCGCTGGCGCGAGCTGCCGCTGGGAGCCCGGACGATCCGGGTGGCGCGGGCGCTGGTCGGCACGCCTTACATCAATTACAGTCTTGAGGTGGACGACAGCATCGAGTCGCCGGTGGTGAATCTGACCGGGATGGATTGCTGGACCTACTATGAGAACGCCTTGGCCTTTGCCCGCATGCTTCGCTACAAGCCCGCTCCCTACGTTCCGCAGGATATGCTGGCGATGGTGGAGGTGGAGCGTTATCGCAACGGGCAATGCACCGGCGGCTATCTGAGCCGCATGCACCAGCTCGAAGAGGTCTTTTACGATAACGAGCGGCGCGGCCTGGCCCAGAACATCACCCCCCGCCTGCCGGGAGCCCAGCGCCTGACCCGGGAAATCCACGAGATGACCGTGCAGTGGAAGAACTACCGCTACCTGCGGAGCAACCCCGCCCTGCTGCCCGCCATGGGCAAGATCGAGGAAGCCGTTTCCAAGCTGCCGGTCTACCACATCCCCAAGGACAAGGTGCTGGCGGTGGAACCCTACCTCCAGGATGGGGATGTCTGCGCGATCACCTGCTACGACAAGGACAGCTACACCTCCCACGTCGGGATGATTGTCCGGCTCCAGAACCGCGCCTACTTCACCCACGCCACCTCCGACCGCGACAAGGGCCGGATGGTGATCATCGACACGCCGATCACGGACTACCTGAAAGAGGGCTCCAAGCACGCCGGGATCGTGATTCTGCGGCCACGGGATGTTCCACCTTCGCCGCTGTGGCAGAAGAATATGGCGGGCCGGTGACGGGAGTGTGGAAAATTACCCGCGCGAATTCACAAGTTTGGGCTTGCGCGGGGTCAGGCATCGGGTATTTACCGCCCCCCGAATTATGGCCAAGAAGAGCTGGATTGCACGCAACGAACGGAAGAAGGCGACGGTTGCAAAATTTTCTGACATCCGTCACAAGTTGAAGGCAGAGAAAGACTATGTCGGTCTTTCGATGCTGCCACGTGACGCGAGCCCCACCCGCCTGGTGAACCGCTGCGAATACTCCGGCCGTCGCCGTGCGTTCCTTCGCCGCTTCCGTCTTTCCCGTATCAGCTTCCGCGAACTTGCTTCGCACGGGATGCTGCCAGGGGTGACGAAGTCGAGCTGGTAAACGGCACGCCGTCCGCTACGGTTGATGGGAGGCGGTAATTGCCCGCTCTCCCGTCCTCGAAATGCCCATCTACGAATATCTTTCCGAAAGTCCCGAAGATCCGGAGCGATCATGTCGCGTCTGCCGGCAGGGTTTTGAGATCAGACGGCCAATCGATCGGGTGCCTCTTGAAAAGTGCCCGCTTTGCCGCCATCCGGTGCGGAAGGTGATCTCCAAGGTAAACACCCCCAAGATCACCAAGCCGCTGTCGGTTTCCGATGCGAAGGCCGCTGGATTTACCGTGCTCCAGAAGCGCGACCAGGGCACCTATGAAAAACTCTGACCCGGGATGAACTCTTTTGATTTCATCCCGCTGCTGGCCAGCGGTCCGGAGATTCCCACGCACTGGGAATTCCCCACCTCAGGCGAAGCGATCATGTATGGCGGGGGAATTCTGATCTTCCTGCTGCTGAACGCCTTCTTTGTGGCTTCGGAGTTCGCGATCGTGAAGGTCCGCCCCAGCCAGCTGGAGACCGCTTCCAAGGAGAATCCCGCTGCCGCCCTCCGCGCCCAGCGCGTCATCGACAAGCTCGACGGCTACCTTTCCGCGACCCAGCTTGGGATTACCATCGCGTCACTGGCGCTGGGTTTCCTCGGCGAACCGTTCGTCATGAAACTGGTGGGGCCGCTGCTGGCGATGATCCCCAACCTGTCCGGCGAGTGGATCAAGGGCATTGCCTTCGCCATTGCGATGGCGTCCTTCACTTTCATGCACGTCGTCGTCGGGGAGCTGATCCCGAAGTCGGTGGCGATCCGCAAGTCACTGCAGTGCACGCTGATCCTGGCGCAGCCGCTGCATCTCTTCTACAAGACCTTCAGCTGGGCCATCCGGTTCCTGAACTTCTCGGCCAACTGGGTGCTGAGAACCGTTTTCCGGATCGACCCTGCTCCGGAAGGCGAAAACGTTCACTCCGCGGAGGAACTGGCCGTGCTGGTATCCGAGAGCGGCAAGGCGCTTGAAGTGACCGAGACCGAACGCGAGATCCTGATCAATGCCCTGGAGTTGAATGAGCTCTGGGTTCGTGACGTGATGACGCCGCGCCAGGAGGTGGTCGTGCTGGATGCCGACGAACCTTTCGAGAAGGCTCTCGAAGTGGTCCGCCGCTCGAAGCACACGCGCTTTCCGCTGGTGAAGGGCGGTCATCTGGACAACGCGCTGGGACTGATCCACATCAAGGACATCGTCAAGCTGATGGGAGCGCCAAGCCCCGATCTGATGCGGATCAAGCGCGAGCTGCGGATGGTGCCGGACACCATGCCGCTGGACATGCTTTTGAAATTCTTCCTCAAGGAACGGGCTCACCTCGCCATGGCGGTGGACGAGTTCGGCACACCGGTGGGGATCGTTTTCCTCGACAACGTGATGGAGGAGCTGGTCGGCGACATTCAGGACGAGTTCGACAACGAACGGCCTGAGTCGACCTGGATCAACGACAACGAGTTCGTGATCGAAGGGTCGATGACTCTCAATGACCTTGCCGGCATCGCCGACGAGCTGGAACTCGAAAGCGGCGAAGTGACCACCTTGGGCGGCTATCTGACCCAGCAGCTGGGACGTTTCCCGGAGATTGGCGAG
>JAQGPE010000251.1 GCA_028293225.1 Akkermansiaceae bacterium
TGGAGAAGATGAGCCCGCCGCAGCGGCAGGTGATGCAGGCGCATGAAGCCCTAGCACGGCTGGCCGAGGCGAAGACTCCGCCAACGCTGGCGGACCTGCGGGGGCAGGATGCGGACGGGGTGAATCACGCCATGCAGCTCTGGCGGGATCGCGGCCAGCCGCTGGCGCTGGCGACCCTGGCGGAACTGCCACCGGAGTCGCGGGGAGCGGCGCTGAAGCACTACTTTGACAATGGGGCGGAGGGAATCGGCGGCGAGCAGATGGCGGGCCTGGACGGCCTGGCCTTGTCCGTGGAGGAGAAGAGCGCGCTGCTGGCAACGGGCGCTCAAGCGCGATGGCAGCGGGAGGCCGATGGGGCGGCGGCGCTGGACTGGATCCAGCGGATCCCGGACCGGGCGGCGTGGCCGGAGGTCACGCGGGAAGTGATCGAGGGCTACGCGCGTCTGGATCCGCAGGCGGCGCTGGACTACGCGCAGAACTCGATGCCGGACGGCCCGCTACGGGAGCAGCTGGAGCAGGCGGCCAATGCCGCCCTGCCATGAAAGCGAATCCGACGATGTCCGGCCGAGCGACAGCGGCCCTGCTGCCGCTGGGAATTTTCACGGCGGCGCTGGGTTTGACCTGGCTGGTGGCAAGAAGCGGCGGGAGCGGCACGGAGACCCGGCGGCAGGAGGCGGGAGCTACGAGGCTTACCGTAGAAGAGACGCCGCCGGACGCCGCGATGGCCCTGGAGCGGAGCGTGCGGCAACTCCTGCGAACGGGAGATCTGGCGGCGGTGGTGGCGGGACTGCAGGCGGCGGCGAAGGAAAACCCGATGACGTTTTTCAAGGTGCTGGGGCGACTGCCCGCGGAACCGGCCTTGATGGAGGCGCTGGGCCCCTTGATCGCCGAAGCGGCGGCGCGACTGCCTTGGGCCGATCCGCAAGCGATCGTCACTCTGAATGGGATGCGCGGATCGGGCTGGCGCACGAAAGCGTGGCGGGCCTACGAGGCCACGCAAGTGGGAAAGCGGCCGGACGCGGAGGTGTATGAGGTGTGCCGGCAGGCGACGGGCGGCTTCAGCATCGGGGGACCGCTGGCCCAGGATGCCTTTGCGAAGCGACCGGGGGAGTTTCTGACGCTGCTTCTGGAGCGCGATGACCAGAACGGCGTGCTGTATGGAATGTCGGAGATGTTCAGCCGCCATCACGACAAAATGGAAGAGGCCTGGCAGGCCCTGCTGCGGAGCGGCAGTCCCCTCCAGAGATCTCAACTGGCGGGTTTCCGCCTGGCGAGCCATCCCACGGCGGAAACGCTGGCACAGACCTACGCCGAGACGGGAATCGCGATGGGTTCGCGCCAGGGAATGAAGTGGGTGCAGCAAGTCTACGGCAACATCGGGACCGGGGATCATACCGCGCTGCTGAACCTGGTGGCGCAGGAGCCGGCGGCCACGCGAAATGGCCTGGGAATGCAGTTGGCGGGCGGGATGTTCACGGGGTCGCCGCCGGGGGAGCTGGTGCAGATGCTGGGGATGATGACCTCGGGAACGGCGCAGGAGACCCTGCTGGAGGGATGGATCAAGGGACACGCCGGCGGCGGGTCGAGTCAGGACCCTTTCGCCGCGGACGGATCTAACAGCGGTCCGGCCCTGGATGAGCGCTGGGTGGCTCAATTGCCAACGGAGAGGCTCCGGGCCAGGGCGCGGGAGCTGATGGGGAAGTAGGATTCTCGCGGGGGTTCGCCCGCCCTGCCATTTACGGTTTTTTCGTGATCAGCAGGACCCAGTCGTGGCCGTGGGAGGGCGGCTCGCAGCGATAGTCGCCATTGGCATCGGCTGTTAGTTCGACGGGAGTGGTGCGTTCGCCGGTTACGGGATCGAAATGGATGAGTTGATATTTTCCCGCCGGGGCGAGTTTGCGGACGACGATGGCGCGAGGATCGAGGACGTAGACGGCACGCAGTTCCTCACCGATTCCACAGGCCTGGGGCGCCGTCAGCGGATCACCGGGATCGCCTTCCGCCCAGGCGACGCTTTCGGGCATGGGGGTGAGTTGGGTCCAGGGCAGCGATTCGAAGAAGCGCTTGCCGAGCCCCATCTGGGTGGAGCCCGGCAGGTTCATCGCTTCCTCCCAGGTGATGACGCCGTAGCCGGTCGGCGAACTGTTTGCGGTCGGCGACGGGCCGTGCGGCTGGCCGGGCCGGTTGACCTGCCAGATGCCGTTGGCGCCATAGGTGTGGCCCTTGGCACCATTCACCGTGCACAGCCAGAACATCGCCCGCGTCCAGGCGGTCGGCAGTGAGTCGTTGAGCATTTCATAGCTGGCCTCGCCGTTGATGACCGGCATTGCCGGAGTTGCGCCGTAGGTGTCGCGCGTGGCCTTGACCGCGACCGGGACGGCCTCGCGCTGGCCGTGGGGCGTCTGTAGCAGGTCGAAATCGAGCAAGGCCTCGTCGTCCGTGGCGTTGCGGGCGGTGTAGCGGTTGATGGCGGTCGGGTGGATGGTCAGCGGGCGGCGGAAGGGATCGGTCGCCCGGATGGAGCGCAGGACTTCGGTCCAGCCGTGGACCTGGGCGCGGTCATCTGAGGGGAAGTTCGCGGCCCGGTACCACGGCAGATTCGCCTCCCCCGCGGCGCACCAAATCACCGGATACGACCCATAGCGGGCGATCAGGTAGCGCCAGTGCGCCTTCAGCTTTTCCGGCCCCATCCAGGGCATGAAGTAGCCCCACGCACCGACGATGCATGGCGTCATCCCCTGCCCGGTCAGGTAACGGAGCCGGGTGTCCGCGGCATCGAAGTATTCCGGCCGGATCGCCGTGTAGTCCGGCTGCCACGGAAAGCCCGCTTCGTTTGCGCCGCGCGGGTCGAAGGGGTTCATGTCGGGGTACAAACCGGCCACGATCTGCACCACATTGAAGCCTTTCGCTTTCCGGTCGGCCGTCAGTTTCTGGAAATCTTCCGGCCAGCTCATGCGGCTGCAAAGTCCCATCCACCAGGTGTCGCCGAGCCAGAAAAACGGCGTGCCGTCGGCATGCTCGAAATGGCGCTTGTCTGTGGCGACTCGGACCGGCCCGTGTTGGAAAAGCGGATTGTCGCCGGTATAGGCGGCGATTTCGACGGAGCCCGCCACGGCGTGCAAGCCCTCATCGGCCGGATCGCTGCAGGTGCTCTGCCAGCGATGCAGGCCGGTCAATGGCGAGGCATAGCGGACTTTCCACCGGTCTCCGCCCGCCCAGAAGGCCGGCACCTTGCGCGAGGTGCCCGCGGGATCGGTGAAGGTGACGTCGAGGACCACCGTGTTGAACGGATCGGCATGCGGCTGCCGGGCCGTGAAGGCGATTTCCAGCGGCACATTGCTCTGAGCGGGCGGCTCCAACGCGGGGAGAGTCGCGGGGATCAGAAAAAACAGGGCGATGAACAGGCGGAGAATATTCATAGCAGCGAAGCGCCGCTTGGGCGGCTATCTTGTTACAGAGGGCGGACCTACCTTTATTCAGCGTTTTGCCTGTGCTCAATTTCCGCCAAATATCCGAAAGCCCGGGGCGTCCCGGTCCGTTCCCTTTGGCGTGGTCCTCCGCTCCATGCTTCTCCTGATTTCGCTCGGCCTGCCGGCTGTGGCGCAGGGGGATGATGGCTTCACGGCGACGGCGACGCCGCTGCTGGAGAAATACTGCTACTCCTGCCACGGCGAGAAGAAGCAGAAGGGCGGGGTCGAGCTGCACCACCTGACCACCACGGAGGCGGCGCTGCGCCAGCATCGCTTTCTGGAGACGGTCGCCAAGGAGGTGGAGGCCGGCGACATGCCGCCGGACGACGAGGACAAGCTGCCGACGGCAGCGGAACGGGCGGCGTTGATCGATGAGCTGGAGGGCGTGCTGAAAAAGATGGCGGCGGGCGACTATCCGCGCAATCCCGGGCGGCCGACGCTGCGGCGGCTGAACCGCAACGAATACGCCAACACGGTGCGCGATCTGTTCGGGGTCGATTTCCAGGCCGGGGCGGATTTCCCGGCCGATGGCGCGGGGGGCGAGGGCTTCGACAATGTCGGCGACTCGCTGTTTCTGCAGCCCTCCCTGATGGAGAAATACCTGGCGGCGGCCAAGCGGGTGGTGGCCAAGATTTATGCGGACCCGAAGCTGAGGGAGCGGATCCTGTTCGCGCGTCCGGCCGAGACGATCACGCCGGTGCAGGCCGCGAAGAACGTGCTGACCACCTGGGCGTCGCTGGCGTTCCGGCGGCGGATCACGGAGGAAGATACGGGGCCTCTCGTCGCTCTTTTCGAGAAGGGTCTGGCGGGGGGCGGCGACTATGACACGGCGCTGCAGCCGGCGTTGCAGGCGCTGCTGATCCACCCTTCGTTCCTGTTCCGGATCGAGGGCGACCAGGAGGGCAAGCCGCAGTGGCGGGTGAACGATTTCGAGCTGGCGACGCGGCTGTCGTACTTCCTGTGGGCGTCGATGCCCGACCGCGCGCTGCTGAAGCTGGCCGACGAGGGCAGGCTGTCCGATCCGGCGGTGCTGCAGGGAGAGGTGCAGCGGATGCTGCAGGATCCGAAGGCGAAAACGCTGGGGAAATTCTTCGCCGGGCAGTGGCTGGGCTTCGACGATCTGCGCGAGGTGGCGCAGCCGGACACGAAGCGCTTTCCGGCTTTCACGCCATCACTGCGGATCGCGATGTACCGGGAGTCGGTGGATTTCTTCAACTACCTGGTCAGCGACAACCGGCCGGCGACCGAGCTGATCAAGGCCGACTATACTTTTGCGAATGCCGAGCTGGCGAAGCACTACGGCATCCCCGGCGTGGAGGGCGACGAGATGCGCAAGGTGGCGCTGAACGATCCGCAGCGCGGCGGGGTGATCGGCCAGGGCTCGGTGCTGGTGGTGACTTCGCAGCCGCTGCGGACCAGCCCGGTGAAGCGCGGCAAATGGATTCTCGACACGCTGCTGGGCACCCCTCCCCCGCCACCGCCGCCCGATGCCGGGGTGCTGCCGGGCGACGATCATTCGCCGGAGGGGCTGACCTTCCGCCAGCAACTGGAGGCGCACCGGACCCGCGCGAATTGTGCGGCCTGCCATGCGAAGATCGATCCGCTGGGGTTCGGGCTGGAGAACTTCGACGCGGTGGGGCGCTGGCGCTCGACCGATGCCAACGGCAAGCCGGTGGACTCCGCCGCGACCCTGCCGGGCGGCAGACAGTTCTCGACGCCGGCGGAGCTGAAGGA
>JAQGPE010000277.1 GCA_028293225.1 Akkermansiaceae bacterium
TTATAATTCTGGCCTTTTCGCTGTGTCCGATAGTGAGCGGGGATTGGCTTTCGTAAATTGGTGGAAGGACTTGACCGGCCGACACGCGATCGATAATCCTCCTGAAGGCATGTTCGTGGATCAGCGTTTTCTAGATGCTGCTCCAGCATTGTTTCCGGAGTGCCATATCCTACGGGATCCAGCTTTCAATGTGGCGTGGTTCAATCTCCATGAACGCCGGGTAACCTCGTCGTCCCAAGGGTGGCTGGTGAACGGAAGGCGTTTGGCGCTCTTTCATTTTACCTTCTGTGATCTGGATCGCCCTGGATTTCGTGACGGGATTGCTCCTAACGTCTTCGAGGAGCAGCCGGATTTGAGAGAGCTGCTGTTGGAGTACGGGTCGCAGCTAAAGGTGAACGGAAATGATGCCTGTAGAAGGTGGCCTTATACGTACGCCACGTTTCGCGACGGCACAAGAATCCGTGACGAGACGCGCAGAGAATTCCGGCGGCAACTCATCGCGAAGGACTGGGCTCCACATGAAGTCGACGAGAGCCATTGGCAGGCCTGGCAAAGAGAACTCGAAAATTCGGATCGACGCGAAGCGGTACATCAGGCTCTTGCAAGTAGTGCGTTCCTTCGGGGGTTGAGTCGTGTCATTTACAAGCTCGGCGTTCTTAGGAAAGCTAGTATTGGTGGATCGGCGCCAAGGGGTACCTCGGGTAGGTTAGCGTCCAATTGATGAGACTTCTTTATGATGCGTCGGTCTTCGGCTTCGCCGCGGAGCAGGCGAGCGGACGTACAGGAATCTATCGCGTAGCGGAGAGGATTCTCCGGGGGATCGGTCGCTATCCAGAGGTAGACCTCCATGTGTGCGCAACTTCATCCTGGACCCTGCTGCAATCCGCTCGGTCGTCATTCGGCGCCAATTCCCCCTGGCCGATGGCGCGGTTGGCTTCGTCCGGGAGAGCGGACGAGTACGGAGGCGTACTGCAATGGGCTTCTCGCGGGCTACTTCGAGCGATCGAGAGGTTGAATCAGGGGATCGGCAAGTCTTCCACCGAAAAACATTTGTGGGCGCGAGCGGCGCGCCGCGGGTGCGCGATCGGGGTCGCCGCCGCCGCGCGGGAAAAGCGCCGAGTCGAATGATGGAACAGCACTCACATCGATCGACTAAAGAGAGAGTTTGATGTGTTTCACTCCCAATATCACGCGCTGCCGTAGATGAAGAAGCGCAGAGGGAGCGCGGCGAGGTTCCTTACCTTCTACGACTTGATCCCTCTGAAATTTCCCGAGCTCTGCACCGGTACGCTCCTGATCGATAATATCTAGAAGATCATCGCCAGCGTAACCGAGGAGGATTGGGTCTTTTCCATTTCGGAACATTCGAAGCGGGACCTGTGCGATGCGCGGCCAGATCTTTCTCCAAGCCGGATTCTGGTCACTCCCTTGGCCGCGGACGATTGGTTCCGGCCCTGCGAAGACGTCGTCGAACTCGATGCGATCCGCGCAAGGTACGGAATCCCACCAGGGCCTTACCTTTTGAGTGTTTGCACTCTCGCTCCGCACAAAAATCTCGCCCACGTCATTCGGTGCTTTTCCAGGCTGGTCGCGGAAGAGGGAATTCGGGACCTGAACCTTGTGCTCGTGGGAGCGAAGGGTTGGAATTACGACAGCATCTTCAACGCGATCGATTTCGCACCCGGCACGCGGGAGCGAATCATCGTCACTGGGTATGTTCCGGATGAGGATCTGTCGCCCCTCTATAGTGGAGCGCTCGCCTTTGTGTTTTGTTCTTTGTATGAGGGTTTCGGCCTTCCTCCGCTCGAGGCGATGCAGTGTGGTGTGCCCGTGATCACTTCCAACACTTCGTCGCTGCCGGAGGTCGTGGGCGAGGCGGGGATGATGGTCGATCCGAGCGACGAGGATCAACTGTGCCAGGCGATGCTCGATGTTTATGAGGACTCCGATTTACGAACCAGCTTAAAGTCAAAATCGGTGGCACGCGCGGCGCAATCTAGCTGGGAGCGCTGTGTCGGCCAGGTGATTGAAGGGTACAAGAGGGCCCTGGCGTAATGGCGGGACGGCGACCCGGAAGTGAAGTGCCGACCAAAGTGTTGTATGACATTTCAGCATTGGGCATGGGCTACGCGGAGCCAGGTTGGCGAACGGGCGTGTACCGAGCCGTGGAGAGCTTGGGGATTTCACTGGAGCAATCGGGGCGATGCGATCTGACTCTCGTCGCCGGCGAGAATTTTGCCCGGCTCGAGCAGGCGTGGGGGTACATGGCGGAACTAGGGAAGTTCAGGGCCAGGACGTTGCCCGCGCCCATGGGGTCCAGAGCGCGGCGTCCAGTATACAGGAAGCTTCAGCAAGTTCACCGTGAGGTTTCCGAGGGGGTAGAGGCGGAGCCGGATCAACGATTTACCCTGCGGCTACAAAGAATGTTTCTGTACCACCTCGATCAGGCGCTGTCCCAATTCTCGACCAGGACGATCCCCGCGAAGCTTCTCGAGGGGGGGACAATTTACCATTCGCCATTCTTTCCGATTCCGCGGCAGGTCCGCGATTTAAAGGCGGTGAAGAAGTTTCTCACGGTCTACGATTTGAACCCTATTCTGAACCCTGAGCTCTTTGTGGCGGAGAACGACCGTTATCTTCGCCGGCTGGTTGGCGGTATCGAGTTGGAGGATTTTACGATCGTCATCTCGCATGCGACGAAGCGGGATTTATGCGAATTCCGGCGGGATCTGGATCCGGAGCGAGTATTCGTGACCCATTTGGCGGCGGCGGAGTCTTTTTACCCCTGCCATGATCCGGCATTGGAAAGGGTGGTTCGAGCGAAGTACGGTGTGCCACACGATGTGCCGTACCTTCTCTCGATTGCCACGTTGTCTCCGCACAAGAACCTCTCCCATTTGATTCGCTGTTTCGAAAGTTTGGCGGAGGAGGGATCGGTCGGCGATCTGCATCTTGTACTCGCGGGCGGGAAGGGGTGGCAGGGTGAGGAAGTAGTCCGTGACGCAACCAAGAGTCCGAGGGTCCGGAGTCGGGTTATTATTACCGGGTATGTCGCGGACGAGGATTTGTCCCCGCTTTACAGCGGTGCGCTGGCCTTTGTCTTTCCGAGTTTGTACGAAGGCTTCGGACTTCCGCCGTTGGAAGCCATGCGGTGCGGCACGCCGGTGATTTCGAGCAATTCCTCGTCGCTTCCGGAGGTGGTCGGAGATGCGGGGATCTTGATTTCACCCACCGATGTTGACGGTCTTTGTGATGCGGTCTTGCGGGTGTATCAGTCCGCCGAATTGCGTGCCGACCTTGGCACGAGGTCCATGGCGCGCGCGTCCCATTTCAGTTGGGAGAAATGCGCGGACGAAACCTTAAACGCCTACACGGCTGCGTCGGCGCTGTAGGAAGAGGGCTGCTTTTCAATGAAGACTCTCAATTTAGCCATCGCCGGCTGCGGCGCTATTACGGAGACCTACCATGCGCCGGCGTTGGTTGAGCTGGCGCGAGCCGGGATTGTGCGGGTGTCGGCGTTGTTCGATCCCGAGCCGGCGCGACTGGCGGCGGTACTGCGGTTTTTTCCGGAGGCGAAGGCCTGTGCCACGCTGGCGGAGTTGATCTTGGCGGGAGCGCAGGCGGCGATTGTGGCCTCGCCTCCGCGTTTTCATGGAGAGCAGACGTGCGCTTTGCTGGAGGCGGGGCTGGGCGTGCTCTGTGAGAAGCCGATGGCGATTTCGACGTCGGACGCGGAGAAGATGGCGGAGGTGGCGAGGCGGACGGGGAAACCTTTGGCGATCGGGCTGCTCCGGCGATTTTTTCCGGCGCTCCAAGCCATCAAGGACCTGGTGCAGGACCGAGCCCTGGGGGAGATACGATCGTTCAGTTGCCCAGAGGGCGGCGCCTTTGGATGGCCGGCGCAGTCGCCGTCCCTTTTTCAAAAAGCGGCCAGCGGAGGCGGGGTACTGCTGGATGTCGGGGTGCATGTGCTCGACTTAGTGCAATGGTGGTTCGGTGAGCCAATGCAGGTCGAGTACTCTGACGACGCCATGGGAGGACTCGAGGCAAATTGCGAGGTGAAGCTAACCTATTCCGGCTTTGGCGGATCGGTGCGACTGAGCCGCGATACGCCGCTGGCGAATCGCTATACAATCGATTGCGAGCACGGCAAACTCGCCTGGGATGTGATGCAGGCGAATCACTTTGACCTGACTCCAACAGGCGCGAAGCGGGTGCTGCGTTGCGAATCGTTTCAACCGTCACCGCTGGGTCGAGAGAAATCGCCGGCTTTGTCTTCCGGGACTTTTTACTCGAGTTTCATCGATCAGCTCCGGAATTTTCTCGCGGCGGTCAGAGGCGAGGCGGAGTTGAGCGTTTCGGGTGAGGAAGGTTTGAAAAGCATGCGCCTGATCGAGCGATGTTACAATGGGCGGCGTCTGATCGAGATGCCTTGGCTGAGTGCGACTGAAGGCACCCGAGCCAGGCGGCTTTCGGGCAGCATCTGAACTCCGGTTTCATGCGAAAAGTAGCTGTCCTGGGCGCCAATGGATTTGTTGGGAGCCGACTGTTTGAGGTTTTTCATCTCGAGCAGATTGCCTCGGTCCGCGCCGTGGTGCGGACATTTGGAGGCCTCGCAGGACTGGCGCGGTTTGACTTCGATTGGCGCAAGGCCGATGCGCTGGACGAGGAGGCCATGGTGCAAGCGCTGGAGGGATGCGAGGCCGTAGTCAGTTGTGTCAATGGCGAGGCGGCGACGATTGCCGGATCGGCTCCGGTGGTTTACCGGGCGGCCGCTCGAGCTGGAGTGAAACGTCTTATCTATCTCAGCTCCTTTGTGGTGCATGGTCAGGCACCGGCGCCCGGCACGGAGGAATCCGCCCCGATGTCCGGCAAATCTCCGTTTTGGTATAATAATGCCAAGGTCGAGGCCGAGCACGCGCTGTCGACATTACTGCGCGATGGAAGAGTTGAGGTAGTGATTCTTCGTCCGGGAATTGTCTGGGGGCCCCGTTCTCCCCGGTGGACGGTGACGCTGTCCAATCAGCTGTTGGCTGGAGTGGCCGCGGTTGTTCACGATGGAGGCGGCATTTGCAATACGATTTTCGTGGATAACCTTGTCGCTGCTATTCAGTGCGCCATCGAGTCGCCGACCGGCGCGGGTGAGGCGTTTTTTGTCGGTGATGAGGAGACTGTGACGTGGCTCGAGTTCTACGGCGCACTGGCCGGATTGCTCGGTCTTTCTGGTGAGGTGATTCACCGTCTGGAAACCCCGACATTCCCGCCCGTCCGGGTCAGCGCGAAGAACCGCTTCGATTTTTTGCTCAATCAACCCGCTTTTCAGCGCGCCGTCCGGATCTTTCCGCGGCGATTAAAGCACCCGATAAGGGCGGCGATCGCGTCGTTTCTGGCGGGCGGGCGTCCAACCCGCGAGGCATCGCCTTGGGAGGAGACTGCAGTTCCGGGGCCGACGATTGGTCACGAACTCTGCCTGCTCCAGGAATGCAGTTGGAAAATCCCACATGAAAAGGCCTCGCGCCTGCTGAACTACGTTCCCAAGGTGAACGCGGTGGAGGCTTGGCGGCGGACTGCGGGGTGGCTGCAGTTCGCCGGATATCAAACTCAGTAAATCCAAAGGCAGTATTTTTATGCGCAGTGAAACGCTCGAGTTTGGAAAATATCTGGTGGGTCTGCGAAAAAGCTATACCGCCGACACGGCCGCTGAATTGGATTTGCTGGAATCGTTCGCGACCGGAAGGCGTGTCGTGGTCGAGGTTGGGGTCTACGAAGGGGTGGCGAGCCGGCGCATGGCGGATTCATTGACCGAAGCCGGGAAGCTGCTGCTGGTTGATCCATATTTTCGGGAGACCAAGCTCGAACGGATGCTCAATATATCTTTCAAGGAGATCATCGCCAAACGGACAGTGGCCGGCACGCCCCGCGAGTATTGCTTTCTGCGCGAGACTTCCAAGGAAGCGGCTTCCAAATTGGCGTCGGAAATCGTGGCCGATTTCATCTTTATCGACGCCCGCCACGACTACGAGTCCGTGCTGGAAGATTTTGGGCTCTGGTCGGCTAAATTGGGGCTTGGTGGGGTGATTGCTTTTCACGACAGCCGAGCTTGCCCGGCGCGACCCGAAATCAGTGAGGACGATGGCCCGGTTCGGCTCTGCCGTGAGATCTCCGCGGGTATCCATGGTCCCTGGAAAATGCTGCGGCAGGTGGATAGTATTACCGCTTTCGAAAGGGAGCCCGCCCGAAGCGCGTGAAACTTTTAGTCATCTCCCGATTTCTTCCATTGCGCGATTTGCATGGCGGATGCACCTACCTAGCCGACTGCCTCGAGGCGTTGTCTCAGGGAGGGTGGGAGATCGAGTGCGTACACCTATCGGAGCGGCCGGGTGGGGAGAACCGCATCTGGCCGGTTCCGGCGGCACTGCGGACCTCGATGCGACTAGTTTGTCCAGGCAATCTGCGTGTTGGCAACCACCTCATCGCGTGGCGCGGATTGAAGCAGGCGGCGCTTTTGGCAATTGCGAAGTTCGGCAGGATGCTGGGCGTGGAAGGGGTGGAATCTCCGTCCGCCATTGCGGGCGTGCGAAGAGAACTTTCTGGGGACCATCGAGGCCAAGAAAATCTGGTGAGCGGACCACTGCCAATGACCAGTGATCGCCTGCCGGAGCCTTTCGAGCGGAATTTTGCCGCGAGTCGGCTGGCGGCATTTCAGCCGGACGCGATCATGGCTGACTTTACGTTCATGGCCCCTGTGTTGCCAGAGGGCACCGAACGGGGCGTCCGGGTCATTCTAACGCACGACGTTCTACACGAGCGGGTGCAGAGTTTTCAGAACCATGGGATTTCCACGGCTTGGGGGGCGTGGTCGATAGAGAAGGAGGCTGCGTTGTTGCGCCGCGCCGATTTGTTGGTGGCGATCAGTGAGCAGGAGGCCGAGAGCTTTCGCCGGATTTGTCCTGAAGTGCCTGTCGTGGTGGCTCCTATGTCGACGGGAGCGAAGAGTGCAAGACCCGGGGAACCGTGGACCGATGGAGTGGCTGGAAGCTGTGTGTTCGTGGGAGGCGGGGATGCGCACAATGTTCATGGGCTCCGTTGGATGCTTCGTGAAGTTTGGCCGGGAGTGCGGGCGCGGGTTCCGGAGGCGACGTTGCACGTTTGCGGCTCGGTGTGCGCGGAGGTTTCCGAGCCGAGTCCTGGGGTGACGTTTCTGGGACGTGTACCGGATCTCAAAGGCGTTTACGCTGATGCGGCTGTTTGTGTGGTGCCGATTCTCGCCGGCAGCGGGATAAAGATTAAGCTCGTCGAAGCGTTGAATCATCGATGTGCGTGCGTGACGACGACAGCGGGATTGCGCGGGCTGGAAATGCTGAGAGATGGCCTTCTGGTCGCGGACGAAGCGGCGGACTTCGCGGGTGCGGTGGTGCGGCTCCTGACGGACGGGGAAGCGCGACGCGAGCTGGCCGCGGCCGGGGCGGCTTTGGTCGCGCAACGACTGTCGCCGTCTGCTTGCTACGGTCCGCTGGCGCGCGCCGTGGAGGCGCTGGCCCGAGCCGGCCGCGCTAAGCGGACGGCGCGCGACCTGGCATCGCCCATCGCGACGGCCTCTTTCCCGATCTCATGAAATCCCTGCTTAAAAGCATGCTCCGCGGCGCTGGTTACGAGTTGAGACGACGGGAGGCGCCGCCCTCCGCCGGGGGCCTACAACGGCCGGTGGGTGACTTCGGATGTCTCCTCGAGGATTTGCGGGCCCGCGGTTTCGCGCCCCGAGCGATCCTGGATGGCGGGGCGAATTCCGGGGGCTGGAGCCGGCTCGCGAAAAGCATCTTTCCCGGTGCGGACTGTTATCTCTTCGAGCCTCAGGAGGAGATGCGCGTGTCGCTCGAGGAGTTTTGCCGTGACTTCCCGGATTCGAAATACTTTCTCGCCGGCGTCGGGGCCGTTCCGGGTGAGCTGGAGCTGAATGTCTATGATGACCTGGTTGGCTCCTCGTTCGTCAGCAAACCCACGGCCGACCCGCGGAGCCCGGCGAAAGTGCGGCGGGTGCCGATTTGTACCGTAGATGAAATGGTCGCGTCGGGAAAAATTCCGCAGCCGGAATTGATCAAGCTGGACGTGCAGGGGTTTGAATTGGAGGTGCTGCGCGGCGCTGCCCAGGTTCTACCCAAAGCGGAATTGGCCATCCTGGAGGTATCGCTTTTCCACTTCGAGCCCGCCTGGCCAATTCTCCATGAAGTCGTCGCGTTTATGGCGGCGCGCGGTTTTGTGACGTACGACTTCGCGGGCTATCGGCGACGGCCTCTCGATGGCGCCCTCGGACAGACGGATATTTGCTTTGCCCGTGAGGACGGCGAGCTTCGGCAAAAATCCACTTGGAGTTAAGAACCATGGAAAGCCTTTCGGAAACGAATCTGGCCGAGTCCCGGCGGGCGGCCTCGAATATGACACGCGGCATCAGCGCCGCGCCAATCCATCGCGAGGTCATCCGGCATGCGAACGCCGCCCCCAAACGCGGGAATTTACTCGATTT